>JAGQQP010000998.1 GCA_020426085.1 Planctomycetaceae bacterium
TCGTGACTTATTCGTCAATCAATACGAATCGCTGGGAACCTTATGGTGAAACCGTCTTTGGAAGTCGGGGAACCCTGATCATGAAGACCGAGAAAGAAGCCATGCTCTTTAAAGAAGCGAGCCCATCGACAGGTGGTGGCGGTCCCGAACAGAGACTTCATGTGATCAATGCCTCCGATGGTTCCGGTGTGGCGCTCGATGCCTATGAAACATCTGCTCCTTCTGCCCAGGCTTCCACCGCGGTTCTCGACAAGATTTCCCGGGGCTACACCGAAGAAATGGAACATTTCTGTCACTGTATCCGGACCGAGAATTTCAAATCAGCCAAGGAAGGTGGATTGCGATGTAATGGTGAAGTGGCGATGGCTGATGCCATCATGGCGATTACAGCTAATCTCGCCATGAAACACCAGAAACGAATCGTGTTCAAGCCAGAATGGTTTGATGTTGAAAATGATCTCGTTCCGGAAACTGACCCGGATGTGGTTGGATAACCTGAAATGAAATATGAATTGAAAGACACTTCACTCTAATGGGCGGAGTGTCTTTCTTTATTGGATTCG
>JAGQQP010000999.1 GCA_020426085.1 Planctomycetaceae bacterium
CGCTGGGCTGATTTTCATCCGCGGGCCCTACGCCGACACAATATCCGGGCGACAGCTGATTACCGCGACCAAAGGGGACCTGCACGCGATGTCCGGGCTTCAGCAATGGGCGCAGTGCCTCCGGCACCAGATAATGAAACACGCGGTCCACCGGTCGATTCAGAACGATCTGTGCCAGATACAAATTCTGCGAATTCCGCTCCCAAGGCATCGGATCATCGGGGAGCTCTTCATCTTCAAACAGGCTCTGTTGCTTCGGTTTACTCATACAGCCAGCAGGATATACTAGGGGAGAAGTTCAACTCGATTTGTAACTCTTTGACACGGTTAACTCAACAAACAAACTCGACTATCGAGCATTCGATACAAAAGATTCTTTCAGCAAGGACCGTTTTTCACTAAGCGCTTCTGTTGAAAGATAGAAATGATTTCATGATGCGAATTGGAATTTTTGGCGGAACCTTCGATCCGGTCCACAACGGACACCTGCTCCTCGCCGAACAGTGCCGCGAACAGGCCGCTCTGGATGAAGTCTGGCTGATCCCCGCCGGT
>JAGQQP010001000.1 GCA_020426085.1 Planctomycetaceae bacterium
CACCGGCTGGCAGGGCGACAGCATCTTTCTGAGCGATCCGGCCGATTCCGACGCGGCGCCGGTCCGCGTCACCGTGCGCAGTACCTTGGACTGGCGCCGCCCGTATGTCAACGAAGGCGAGCGCTTCCGCGTGACGGGCATCGTCGGCCAGTTCGCGAGCACCGCGCCCTGGAACGACGGCTACCGCGTGCTGGTCCGCTACCCCAGCGATCTACTGGAACTGAACGCGGAGGCCACAAACTGAGTGAACGCGCGTGAAAAACGCGAGCCACAGATGGACACAGATAAACACGGATAAAACAGCTGAGACATAGATTGAACCGCGATTTATCTGTGTTTGCGCACACTGGTGGATTAAATCAAACCATCTTTGCTTTTCTCTTTATCTGTGTCTATCTGTGTTCATCTGTGGCCCAGCCTGTCAGTCCGGGTAGACGCGCCAGCCCAGCGTCTCCGGGTCGATGGCGGAGATGGCGTCCAGGGACATCTTGAAGTAGGTGCCTTTGGCGCTCACCGCAATCTCGCCGTCGGGCAGGTAGAGTTCGCCCTC
>JAGQQP010001001.1 GCA_020426085.1 Planctomycetaceae bacterium
CCGAGCGACGGACCTCTGAATTCGACGCCATGCTCGACTTTCTCCGCATGCTGGTGGCGACCTCAGATGACGGAACGTCGTAGCTTGCGTGAAAGGTGAGCAAGCAGACACTCGACGAACGACGCACGTCATCCGTCGCGTGCACGACGCCAACCAGCAGCTCGCTCACACGCCGCGCAGGAATCACGCCTCCGCCGTCTCGACGATCCGGACCGGCACGCCACGCTCGGCCATGTATTGTTTCGTCTCGGCGATGGTGTACTCGCCATAGTGAAAGATGCTGGCAGCCAGTGCTGCGCTGGCACCACCGGCGGTCACCGCTTCGTACATGTGGTGTGGCGATCCGGCTCCGCCGCTGGCGACAACCGGAATCTGCACCTGGCTCGAGATGGCGTGTGTGAATTCGATGTCGAATCCATCCTTCGTGCCGTCGGCATCCATGCTGGTAAGAACGATCTCTCCAGCTCCGAGGCGTTCCATTTCGAGCGCCCACTCCACGGCATCCAGTCCGGTCGGCAGGCGTCCTCCGTTGATATGGACATCCCAGTAG
>JAGQQP010001002.1 GCA_020426085.1 Planctomycetaceae bacterium
GGGCGTCAAGCCAGGTCAGTTTATTGGCGGCACCACGAAAGCCGGCGATGCGCCGGATGAGCAGACCGACATCAAACCGGATGACATCGCTGCCACGATTTATCATTCACTGGGCATCGATCCCCTGAAAGAGTATTACACCAACACCGGTCGGCCTACGATGCTGGTCCCCCATGGTCGGATCATGCACGAACTCTTTGCCTGAGTCGTGTCTCATTTCAGCGTGAGATTGATTTCAGTCCTGCTCTGCAGTCTAATAAAGCGTAGGTGAAGTCCACGCTTGATTCGATTCTCTTGTGAGTTGATCGATTGATGAGCTGGCGTGGAAAAAGATGCTGTTCAAATTTCGCTTTCACTGATTGAGAGGTGCGCTCTTGCTGAAATCGATGCTGATCCTGTTCTCGGTTCTGTGTCTCTTACCTGCTGTTGCAGTGGGTGAGGAAAAATCAGAGCGTCCCAATATCGTGCTGATCATGGCCGACGATCTGGGGTATGGCGACTTGAGCTGTTACGCCAGCCAGAATTGTCAGACACCCCACCTCGATAA
>JAGQQP010001003.1 GCA_020426085.1 Planctomycetaceae bacterium
CGGTGCCTCATAGCCCGGGACAAGTCGTTTGTAACTGTTCGTCGTCGGGTTCGTGAACGCGAGCACGGCGGGGGCGTGCCGCAGGATGCCACCAATGGCATGGAGAGCCATCTCGCTCAGTCCCGCGTACCCTTCGCCCGGGAACAGAGGGCGTTCATTCTTCCACAACGAGCAATGCACGTGCATACCGCTGCCGTTGTCCTCGAAAATTGGCTTCGGCATGAAGGTGACGGTCTTGTTGTAGCGCTTGGCGACGTTCTTGATGATGTACTTATACCACATCATCTGATCGGCCATCTGGAGCATCGGCGCGAACCGCATGTCAATTTCGCACTGACCACCGGTTGCCACCTCATGGTGGTGCGCCTCGACGCGGATCCCCACTTTCATCATCTCGCGCACCATTTCGCCGCGCAGATCATGATAGGTGTCGGTCGGGCTCACCGGAAAGTAGCCGCCTTTGAAGCTCGGCTTGTAGCCCAGGTTCGGCTCTTCGATACGGGAGGTATTCCATGCGCCCTCCACGGAATCGATTTCATAGAAGC
>JAGQQP010001004.1 GCA_020426085.1 Planctomycetaceae bacterium
CTGATTTTTTATTATTTCTAAAGGCACGAAACGACACGAAAAAATTGCTGGTGGCTGTGCGGTAGAGAAGTTGGGTGGTATCGGATGTAATCCGATATTGCTGGAGGCAACAGGAAGTTGCAGGGTAGACGGTGTAGAGTTTGGGTGTGCCTCAAGCTCTTTTTTTCGAACAAGTGGGTTACTCTGTTGTGAAATGTTCTCGTGAGCTGCAACCTCCTGCTCGCTGCGCTCGGCCCGAATTATATTCGGGCTCACCCCGCGTTGGGGACTTTTTCTGATTCCTCTGGAAGTATGATTCTGATTTGTGCTTCTACTGGCGGGCAGGTAGATGAGGGCCCCCCGAAATTAATGAGAAGGATGCTGATTCAGCGGCACTGTCGGGCGAGCCGACAGATGGCACCCGGCGGTTATCTCAGTTGTGTCGACGGATCAATCTGCTACTGCGTTGCTTTCATATCGTGATACAGTATCATGGTCATCTGTATCTGCTGGCACTGCGAAACCAGTTTCTGCTTGATCTACACTACTATCTCAGGAAGGG
>JAGQQP010001005.1 GCA_020426085.1 Planctomycetaceae bacterium
CCGTAATTGGAACCCTGATGCCTGACAACAAAGTGGTTGGTGAACGCCTGCAGGAATTCAAACCTGCCACCTCAATTCCATAAAACAACTGTGATACAATTAAAAACGCTCCGAGGATCCCAGGAACCTTCGGAGCGTTTATCATTCAGTCTGTTTCCGGAGCACACACATTTAACCAGAGCGTCTATCAAGCTAATAAATCCGGTCCAAATGGACCTGGAGACGCTACACTAAAACGGGACACAGTCTGTTCAGCTACTTCGCGTTAGCTGCTGTCTTCTTCCGCAAGAGTGACCGTAGTGGCTCTTCCAGATCTTTCGCATTCTCTGTTACCACTTCGGTAACCCCGGTATGATCCACCAGCATCAGCATTGGCACTGTTCGCACACCATAAAACACAGCAGCCGGATTATTCCAGCCTCGTTTGTCGCGAGAGGAATAAAAGATCTGACGCCAGTCCAAAGGCGTCTTTTCCTGAAACGCATCAATGGCAGGTTCTTCCAGATCCAGGTTCACCCCGACAATTTCAAATCCATACT
>JAGQQP010001006.1 GCA_020426085.1 Planctomycetaceae bacterium
GGTCATCCGCACGCTAAACGAAGACCGTCCGTTCGACCACTTCCTGGTTCAGCAGCTAGCAGGCGATTTGCTTCCGTACGCCAGCGATCGAGAGCGACACGATAATATCGTTGCCACTTCTTTTCTGGTCTTGGGCAATCATAACCTCGAGGACCAGGACAAAGAAAAGCTGCGGATGGACGCTGTCGATGAACAACTGGACGTGATTGGCCGCGGAATCCTGGCACAGACGATCGGGTGCGCTCGCTGCCACGACCACAAGTTCGACCCGATTCCCACGCGTGACTACTACGCCATGGCCGGCATTCTGCGCAACACACAATCGTTTAAACACGCCAACGTTTCTGAGTGGCTGGAGACACCATTGCCTGCGGATGCTCGCTTTCGACATGCGCAGGCCGAACACCAGCAAGAGGTGGCGGCGCTGCGATCGGAAATCGAGCAACGGGAATTGATGACCGGTAGCGGCGGTGAGGATTCCGCCGACGAGGCGGTCGCACAACGCAAAGCCAACCTCGACCAACTGCGCAAACGGCTCG
>JAGQQP010001007.1 GCA_020426085.1 Planctomycetaceae bacterium
ACAATTTCTGGGCGTCCGCCCACGGTACTGGAACAGTCTGTGTTGGTCTCGTATCTGAAGGAGCAGGCGGACGGTCCTCCGGGACTGACCCGTCACGACTTGCAGAAACTTTGCCAGACTATCCTGGCCAGCACACAGTTTCAATTTCTGGAGTAGACTACGTGAGTGATCTAGCAGACCCCATTTGTTGTTCGCGCCGGTCGCTGCTGCGGTCGGCCGCCTGTGGGTTTGGCAGCCTGGCACTGGCTGGCCTGACAAGTCGGGAATGCCTGGCGGATGCAACGCACTTCGCGCCGCGTGCGAAACGGGTGATCTTCCTGTTCATGCACGGTGGGGTCAGTCAGATGGATTCGTTTGACTACAAACCGATCCTGAATGAACAGCATGGCAACCCACTTCCCTTCAATCTTCCCGGGCTGATTCGCCCCGATCGACTTGGTCAGGTCTTCGGTTCCCCCTGGAAGTGGACGCGGCATGGTGACTGCGGCCAGTGGGTCTCGGAACTCTTTCCGCACACAGCACGCATCGTCGACAA
>JAGQQP010000100.1 GCA_020426085.1 Planctomycetaceae bacterium
CTTACAACTATCCGAATCATGGGACCACACCCAATGGAAGCGACCTGAACGATCGCATCCTGATCTTCGAGGACGTCGACGGCGATGGTCAGTTCGACAAACGCACGGTCTTCTACGACAAGCTGAACTATGTGACAGGCATTGAGGTCGGATTCGGGGGTGCGTGGGTGATGTCGCCGCCGTACTTCTATTTCATTCCGGATCACGATGGCGACGACGTGCCTGATGGCGATCCGCAAGTCTTGCTTGACGGATTTGGCAACCACGCGAACTCACACAATCTGGCCAACGGTTTTGCCTGGGGACCGGATGGCTGGTTGTATGGCCGTCATGGAATTACGGATTCCTCTCTTGTGGGGACACCTGAAACCGTGCCCGCAGACCGCACGTTGATTCATTGTGGCATCTGGCGCTACCACCCCGTCAGTCATAAAATTGAAGAAGTCAGTTCCGGTACGACCAATCCCTGGGGCTTTGACTACGACGAGTACGGCCAGATGTTTTTCACGAATAATGTGAATGGCCATCTCTGGCATATGATTCCCGGCTCTCACTACATTCGCATGTCAGGACATGGCAGCGATCCCAATCCTTACGTCTACGAATTGATGACCAAGTGCGCGGACCACGATCACTGGGACAGTTCATCAGGGAAATGGACCGACTCCCGAGATACCTCGGGGATTCACGGAAAACTGGGTGGGGGGCACAGTCACTGTGGCGGTATGATTTACCTGGGAGACAGCTGGCCTCAAAAATATCGCAACTCCCTGTTCCTGTGTAACACGCATGGCCATCGAGTGAATAATGATGCCCTGGAGCGGGAAGGTTCCGGCTATGTCGGCACGCATCGCCCCGATTTTCTGTTAACCGGTTCAGACTGGTTTCGAGGAACGGAATTGAAATACGGCCCCGACGGCAGTGTTTATCTCACTGACTGGGCGGATCTGGGAGAATGTCACGATCACGACGGCGTGCATCGGACCAGTGGTCGGATCTACAAAATTTCGTATGGCGATGTGCCGCAACCTGAAAAACTGGATCTGAATCAGTTGTCAGACAGTGAACTGGTCATGCTGCAACTGCATCCCAATGACTGGTATGTGCGACATGCCCGCCGGATTCTGATGGAACGTGCGGGTACGGTTGAGAACTGGAGTCAGCCTAAGGCAGAACTTTTAAAGATCTATGATACTTCTAAAGATGTTTCGCGGCGGCTGCGTGCTCTGTGGACGCTTTATTGTACGAATCAATTAAGTGACGCCTGGCTTGTGAAACAGCTGAGTGATCCCAATGAGCACGTTCGCATCTGGGCCATTCGCTACCTGGTGGAAGGTGACGATGTTCCAGAAGCAGCAGTGAAGCAGTTTGCACAACTGGCACGCACTGATTCTTCCGGACTGGTTCGACTCTATCTGGCTTCGGCAATGCAGTCGCTGGCACCGCAGGACTGTTGGGAAATTGCTGCGGCCCTTGATATGAATCACCAGGATACCGAAGACCGGAATTTCACCCTGATGCTCTGGTACGGAATTGAACCAGCGGTTATGCGCGAAAGTCAATCCGCATTGAAGTTTCTCAGTCATGCCACACGACCACTGGTGCGCCAGCTGGTAGCACGTCGCCTGACCGAAGACATCGATCAGCATCCAGAATACGTGGCGCAACTGATTCAACAGGCGATTGACACAAAAGAGACTGCAAAACAGCAGGATCTGTTAGCCGGGATTCAGGCTGCTTTACAGGGACGCCTGAAAGCAGAGGCACCAGAGAACTGGCAGGCATTTAAAGACGCGACGGCTAAAACCGATTCCAAAGAATTGCAGGATCAGATTACGGAACTGTCTGTTGTGTTTGGTGACGGGCAGACAATGGATGCACTCAAGCAGATTGCCGTCGATACCGAGCAGTCCATGAAAAGCCGTTATCAGGCATTAGAAACTCTGTTGAGCAGTTCGCAGGATAAAGATCTGTTGCCGATCATTCAGAAGTCCGTCTATACGACAGAACTTCAGCCATTAGCGTTTCGAGGATTATCTCGTTTTTATGATCCCCAGACAGTTCAACGGATGCTGGGACGTTATCGCAACATTAAACATGATGGCCGTCAGATTCTGCTCGATACTGTTTGCAGTCGCAAGGAATATGTGCTGCTGTTGTTAACTGCCATTGATAAAAAACAGGTTCCGCAGGAAGATGTTTCCGCATTCCATGTGCGTCAGCTTCGTAATTTCCAGGACAAGGAAGTGGTCGAAAAGCTGAATCAGGTCTGGGGCCAGGCACGTGAAACACCTGAAAAGAAACGGGCGCAGATCGAGAACTACAAAGCCTTGCTGACGGCGGAACGACTGGCCAAAGCCGATCGTGTCCAGGGGCGGGCTCTGTATGAGAAAACCTGTGCGAAATGTCATCGATTGTTTGGAAATGGTGGTCAGATCGGTCCTGATCTCACCGGGGCGAATCGTACGAATATGGATTATCTGCTGGAGAATATGGTCGACCCCTCTGCTCTCATTCCCAAAGGCTACGAAATGGTGGTGGTGGCACTTACCGATGGTCGTGTTTTGAATGGTAATGTTGTCAGAAAAACCGACAAGCAGCTGACATTGCAGACACAGAATGAGTTGCTCGTACTCGATCGTCAGCAGATCGACGATATGACCGCCTCTAACCTGTCCCTGATGCCGGAAGGTCAGCTCGATCAGTTGAGCGAAGAGCAGCTGGCGGATCTGATCGCCTATCTTGCTGGTAATACACAGGTGAAACCACCGGTCGCATCCGCAACGACAGGCCCTTAAAGAGAGATGTGAAATACGGAATTCGCAGGCACACTGACAGGAATCTCGACCCCTTTTTCTACCAGACAGAAGGAGAGCGTGATGACAGGACGTGTTATTCATTGTCTGATGTTTCAGGCTGGCAGAGTACTCTTTTTATTCGCTGTGCTGTTTCTGCTGGCATCAACAGCGGTGTCTGCGGAAGATCTGGGTAAAAAATATCCTGCCGGTCTGGATTCTTCGAAACAACCTCGCAGCTATGCTACAACGACGACAAAAGAAGATGTCTGGAAGCTTTCTTCTTTTGAATTCCAACTGGCAGACAAGTTCAAAATCCAGTTCGGTCCCTCTCAGGTCGTCCTGGGCCACCATGAGAGAAACGTACTCTGGGCGGCTGTTTTTCCTGAGACGCCAGCAGATATTGTGACAACCGACGCAGGCAAAGGGGAACATGTCACCAGTCTCTGGTTGCGATGTCATCCCGCCCGCGTGGGAGAACTGTTTCCTGCCGAAACTGTGACAAAGCAGGGAGATTCAAAATGGATCGAACAGGCGGTTGCTCTGGCCCGGCACAAAATGCGGTCAAGCTGGCAACAGAGTGGCAAGCCGATGGTGCCCGTGAGAGAGTCTCTGATTTTCGATCTCGAAACCAAAGAAGGTAATCGCAGGTTCTACGCACTCGATACCCGTCAGCAGACCGTGCAATATGTTGATGCGTTTCGCCAGAGGATTCTGCCTGTCGCAGCTCCGTTCAAGGCTGGGGACGGCGCTGAAATCTTCGACAAAGTCTGGAGTGCCTTCGACCGCGAATATGCGATGTTTGTCATTAAACCTGATGTGGACTGGCAGAAGTTGCGTGATGAGTATCGCCCCCGGGCGGTTTCCGCGAAAAACAATCGTGAGCTGGCAGAGATTCTCGGTGAGATGCTCGCTCACCTGAAAGATCTGCATATCTATGTGCAGGTGGAGGGAACCTATGTAAAAGGGTTCAACCGCGAGCAATATTTTAATGCCAGCCCTGCTGCAGCAGCGCATCTGATTGGGAATATTCACCAGATTAAAGGGTTGCGCTGGGGCCGCACGAAAGATGAGATTGGTTATATCGCCGTTGACAGCCTCTCAAACCAAGCATTGTTGAAGGAGTTTGAGACTGCTCTAAAACAGATGCAGGGGACACGTGGCCTGATTCTGGATCTTCGAGCGAACGGGGGCGGAGCCGAACCGCTGGGACAGAAAATGGCAGGATACTTTTTAGATCAGCCATGTCTTTATGCGATGCATCAATATCGCAGTGGACCAAAACACGATGATCTGGGTTCTATGCAAAAGCGGCGTCTGACTCCCAGTGAGGACTGGTATTACCGGGGGCCGGTGATTGTGTTACAGGGGGAAAAAACGATGAGTTCTGCAGAAGCGTTCGCATTGATGCTGGCAGAATGCCCTACTGTAACAACGATGGGAGACCGGACTGCAGGTTCCAGCGGGAATCCACGGAGGATTGATGCGGGAGCAGGAATCATCGTCAATCTACCCCGCTGGATCGCTTATGATGCAACTGGAAAACCCTTTGATACCGTGGGAGTTCAACCGGATATCAGAGTGAAGACCACTCCCGCGGACTTTACGAAATCCAGTGATCCAGTCTTGGCCGCTGCATTACAAAGGCTGAGAAAACCGACTGAAAGTCAGCCGAGTGGCTCTGAAGAGACACTGATCCCGCGCAAGTAAAATTCAAAGCGGATTGTGAAAATGCATATTCTTACCGCAATCAGAGAAACTCTTAGTGTTTCGCATTCAGCACCCTTTCTATTTCCCGACTGATCAATGTGTATTGCAGCTGATTCATGATTTCTATCATCTCAGTTTGAGTTGCATTCTCGGCAGGTGGCCATTTTACGCCACTTGCTTCTGCCAGGGTTTTCATAAAAACTTCGCGATCCCCCGGGGGATCGACATCGCTACGAAATGTGATCTGGCCTTCCGGATTGATGACAATCAGTGACGGATATCCCTGAATTCCATATTTCTCGCCTGTCACACTATCCAGCATGGAAGTGCCCCGATCAATTCCCGTGGGGGTCGTCCACTGCTCGCTCTGTAACAGCTTTTTGATCTGACTCATTTCTCCATCCGCAGTATGGATCCCCAGGAAGACGACCTCCTGCTCCTTGAATTTCCGGGCGAGTCGCTTCTGCGCGGGGATGGAAGCGACACAACCACTGCAGCGGAGACCCCAGAAATCAAGCACCACCACCTGACCGCGAAAGTCGGAGAGTTTGCGGGTTCTCCCATCAGACCACGCCGCGATCTCCCATTCCGGAGCCTGCTGGCCAACCGCCAGTGGTTTCTGTTTTTCTACCCTGGATGTAGATGAGGGGACGAACTCATTGACATGAATTGTCACTTCTCTATTTTCAGACTGGTTTTTACTAACCACCAGGTTGGTCTCTTTGATTTTCGTACCCCAGCGGACAGAGAGTCGAATCACGCCACTCGGCAGGTTTTTTAAGACGGCTTTTCCTGTGGAATCGGTCCGGGTGATCTGGCGTCTCAAAGCGTAATCATTAACGGGTTCCAGGATTGCTCCCGGCAGGGGCTGTTCCTGTTCATCGAGAACAAAGACTGGAATGGTGTGGCCCGGCTGAAGCGTAAGTGTTTTAAAGTCGATGGGGGCAAAATCCTTATTGGCATCTTCGATTTCTGAATCCGTACCGGCAAACCCATCTTTTGTCAGCGTGACCGAAAACTGCTGATTATTAAATACCTGGTTATCATATATCGGCAGTTTTATAGAGAATGTTCCATTCTCCGTGGTCTGGGTTTCTTCTTCCGTTTCACTACTGCCTCCCCCCTTTAAACCTTCAATCACTCCCACCCGCACATCAGCGAGTGGATTCCCCTTCTCGTCTGCGACGCGACCGATCAGCCTCTGGTAGCCAATCGGTTTCGCAGATTCTGTCTGAAAGGTCAGTAAAGGAACGCCGTCGCTCAGTGTGACGGTTGCTTTGCTGACGACGGCTTTCTTTCCCGAGGCGTCGATCATCTCTGTTTTTTCGGTATCGGGAATCTGTTTCAGAGAGACGACCTGTGTATTGTCGAAACCAGGTTCCACAATCAGTTCGGCTGCCATATTGACAAGTGTCAAAACATATTTACCGCTCGTACCCACTTGCGTCAGTTTGCCTCGACCTGACTGATCCAGAATACTCATCGAGCTGGCATATAGTTTATGGAACGAGACAGGCTCACCCTTCAACCAGGCAGCACGTTTCGCATCGTCTTCTACTTCCTGAAGAGACACACTGAATTGGATTGGCTGGTCCTCCTTGAGGTGTGCGGTCAGGAACTTCAGTTGCTGTTCGTTGAGTTTGCCTTTCCAGTGAATATTCCAGATGGGGCCCGTTTGGGCTTTGATATTGTGTTCCAGCACGGAATTTTCAGTTGTTGTGACCAACGCCTGCGTACATTCTTGAGGCAGGAGCCAGTATCCCGGTTTTAACGTCGGGAACCAGAGTTGGACATTTCCTATGGGGACTTCAATACGATACTGACCGGCGTCATTCGTCATGCCCTTTCTTATTCTCTGGTTCATATCGGGTTCGGAGGCGACAAATAATTGAATTTCTGCATGCGAAACCGGCTTACCTGTCTGGGCATCGCGAACGGTGCCCATGATGAAGAATTGCTCTGCTGCTTTGTTCCCGGAACGCTGTTCTGGTCTGGTGGAGACCGCCGGACTTTTTTGATTCTTCTCAGGTTGTTCCTCCTTCTGTGCTGCATCACTCAAACCTGTGACAAGGCAAATGAGCAACACACAAATCGCAAGAGCGGATCGAGGGCGACTCTCCCGGATCGGATTTGTCAACTGCCTGATTCGTGCGCGCAGAGCCGAACGTTTGCCGGCCATGGGAAGTGCCGCTGTCGGTTTTTGTGAATACTGCGAAAGCTGGATTAACAATTCACCATAATGGTGACGGGTCTGTTCATCAAAAGAGGCTACCGTTGCTGCGTCCACGGCCAGTTCGATTTCACGGCGCAGCTGACTTGTGATCAGGTAGACGAGTGGATTGAACCAGTGCATCGCAAGGGCAAGCCTGCTGAGGGACTGCAGCAGAGCATCATGACGCCGAATGTGCTCCAGCTCATGGGAGACGATTGCGCGTCGGGATTGCTGATCGAAATCCTCCCACAGCATGCGTGGCAGCAAAATCGTGGGATGCCAGAATCCACAAGAGGACGGACCCAATTCTGCGTCAGTCACAACACAGCGAACAGGGAATTTGAGAAACCCCTGTTTTTGTCTGGCGGCAATGAATGAAAGCAATTCTGTATCCTGGAGTGGCTGACTGTTCGCGATGAGACGTGACAGCATCCAGCGAGATCCGATTCCTCTGATCAGCAAAACGCAAAAACCCAGGAACCAGAGACAGGTAATGAGAACGGAAAGAGAAAAGCCGACTTTCGATTCAGACTCTGGTGGAATCTTTGCTGGCGCGTTGACTCCTTGTCTGTCTGTCGTCAGTAACTGCTCTCTACTGTGAAAGTTTGGCAGATGAGAGCCAGGCGAGGTCGAGGTGCGCAGGACTGTCTCTGCAGGTACCGTCATCAGCGCATCAGCAACCTGGGGGACGCGATTGTATTCGATAGAGAAGAACTGAAACAGGCTCAATCCGCTGGCAGGAACAATTAACAGTACCAGGCGAATCAGGGGAACGGTCCACAGCAGGGCACGCCATTTGGGTGAAATCCAGCGCTGCAGCAGGAAGATGACGCAGCATATCAGGCACGCCAGTATTCCTGCCTGCCAGGTTGCGCGCCAGATCAGTTGCCAGAACGGGGGAAAATCAGATGCGAAGTTCATTGGGTTTTCCTCCGTCGAGAGGTCGGTTTCCCGGTTGACTGGGATGCTTTTGTTTGACTCTGCTTGGCAAGACGTTCATCCAGGGTTTGTCTGAGCTCTTCGAGTTCCTCGCTGGAAAGCGTTTCGTTCTCGACAAAATGCATCAGCAGCGATTGCAGATTACCGGCGAAGAATCGTTCAGAGAATGAGTGGGCAGCCGAGCGGACACATTCGTTGCGCGTTACAGCAGCACGGTAAAGGTGACGGGAACCATCGATATGCACATCGACGGCCCTCTTCTCTACCAGCCGCGCCAGCAGGGTTCTGATCGTGCGATGACTGCGGTCTCGCAATCTTTCTGTGCGGGCGATGATTTCACCGGCGGTCTGGTCCTCTGCCTGCCAGACACTGAGCATCACTTCCCATTCTGCATCCGTAATTTGTAATTCCGATCGCTGGTTCATACTGCCTCCTGTGACTACGTATGTAGTAATGTTCTTGTGTAGTGTTACCACGTCTGTAGTAATAGTGCAAGCAGAATTCTGGAGAATTTCAGAATTCGATGGATGCGGAATGATGGATCATTGGAAAAAGCAGGACTGCATTGACAGGTCCGCGCAGGTTAAGCCAACTGATGAAATCAGGTCAAAACTGAGATGATTCCTGAAGTTAAGCCGAGATTAAGCTGTGATCTGATCTTATTTTTCCGTTTCAGGACGCTGCCATTCACCGCGCATCCATTTGACGAGCAGATTCAGGTCGTGCTTGGAAAGTTTAGATTCTTCAAAGGAAGGCATGATGTTTTTGTCGCCGTAGAAGCGTTCGGCTCCTGGTTTGCGGATGAAATCGATCAGCCATTTTTCTGAACCATACCCGTTAAAATCGGGAGCAGCTCCACCCCCTTCTTCGTTGGGATCTCCTGCTTTCATGGCGTGACACTGTGCACAGTAGCCGTTGAATTCAGCGACTTTACCTGACTTGTCTTTAAAGTCGACGCCACTGAAAACGGAGATGCCGCGTTTCACTGTTTCTTCGCTCAATGGTTTGAAGTCTCTTCGATTGGCTTCGCGGGCAACCAGTGCAGCGACTGCTTCGACGTCTTCTTTGCTGAGAATTCCTTCAGGACCGACATAACTGTCAGCCCAGTCGCTCATGTCGCCGTTCAGGATCGCATCGCCTCCTTTTGTTGATCCCAGGTGACCAAAGAATTTCGGTGATTTGGGGTCCATCAGAAATTCCGTCAGCCATTTGGTGGTGGCGAAACCTGCCAGATCGGATGCGCGGGGAGTGGCGATGACTTTCTTCCCGTCTTTCATTTCCATGATGTTATGCCCTGTGCCATCATGCCCGTTCCAGGTATGGCAGATGCCGCAGTGACGCGCGAAAATCAGAGGGCCCATTGATTTGGGATCGTTTCTGAGCAGGGAGGCGGGACCTTCCGGGGGAACGCCGTTCTCACTGGCCAGCCAGGAAGCCCGGGCTGCGTATGCGATTTCCTGTGAACGGTCGAGCGCATAATCAGGCGCACTGCGTTCTGTCTGAATGCCGTACCAGCTGATACCGGAAATGATGAGCAAGCCACCCACATAAACGATAATGGCAACCCGCTGTCCCCACTTCTCACCCAGAACTTTTTCGTAAAAGGGAACGAGGAACAGTACTGCCAGGATCACTCCAGGTAACACAGCTGTTACCAGAACTTCCATCTCTTTGGGAACCATGTGACGCAGCTCAAACAGGAAGCGGACAAACCATTCCGGGCGGGCAACAAAAGGGATTGAACTGTCTGCAGGGGCTTCCAGTTTGATCTCGCTGGCAGGCAGATCTGCTTCCCAGTCGTGGTGCCCGACAGAGAGATGCTGATTTTTTAAAGTGGGGTAAACCACGAGTTGGAGAATCACAATTCCAATCAGGATCAATGCCAGTACCAGAGTACGAGTCGTCTGGTAAGGCCAATATGGTTGAGTAATCTCATCTTTAACCGGGTCATCTTCATCCAGTTGGAAGTCAACTTCAGGGTCATCGGCTGCTTCTTTGATTTTCGCTGTCCGCAGACGTTCGCGGCGGATCAGAGCCATATGAATGGTAAACAGCATCAAGGCAATGACAGGCAGCACGATGACGTGAATGGTATAGAGGCGGGTCAAAGTCAGATTGCCGAATTCACTTCCCCCCACGACCAGAGACCGCAGTGTTGAACCAATGACGGGCATGGTTCCGGCAATTCCCGTTTCAATCTGATAGGACCAGTAACCTTTCTGATCCCAGGGGAGCGGATTACCGGTAATTGTCAGACCAATGATGACGCCACCAATCAGCAGGCTGGTCCAGTAGATGAACTCTTTGGGTTTCCGGTATCCGGCGGAGATGATCACCAGAAAAATATGCACGACGATTGCCACAATCATCATATGTGCGGTGTAGTGGTGTAACCCGCGAACGAACCAGCCCAGATCGACCTGGGTTTCAATATAATGCACACTTCCCCAGGCAGAGGCCTCGGAAGGACTGTAAACGGTCATCAGGAGTGCGCCTGTTACCATTTCCACCAGCATCATCAATACGAGTGCCCCGCCCCAGATGAACTGCCAGCGGGAGCGTCGTTTGGTAGGGAAATTTAACAGAAAGATCGCGTGCAGGAAATTTTTATATCCGGTTCGTTCATCGATCCACTGTTGGGCTTTTTTAGGCAGCACTGAAATATCTCCCTATGGGAAATC
>JAGQQP010001008.1 GCA_020426085.1 Planctomycetaceae bacterium
TGTGCGTTTGCAGTTCGAAGGCTGGCCGGCAGTCCAGTTTTCCGGCTGGCCCTCTGTCGCGGTCGGTACCTTCGGCGGTGAAGTCGTTTCTGTAGATGCCATCGACAATGGTCTGGGAAAATTCCGTATCCTGATTCGCCCCGACCCCGACGACAACCCTTGGCCCCAGGATCGTTTTCTGCGACAAGGGGTCCGCGCCAATGCCTGGGTTCTGTTGAATCAGGTTCCGCTCTGGTATGAAGTCTGGCGAAAGCTAAATGGTTTCCCACCAGCGGTTTCCGTCGAAGAACCGGGCCAGAAAGACAGTAAAAGCAAGCCCCCCAAATTACCCAAGTAAACTTTGGTAAAATGCGTTGAGTTTGCAGCCTTCGTTATGTCTGTAAAATAGTGGCACTGTTCTTGGGGGAATCTGCCTCAGTCTCGACTTGAGCTCAACTCATTGTTTGTTTCATGACGAATTAAGTAATTATAACTGTCGTATCGATTATAGTGGTTAGAGCGCGTCACATTTAACTATAGCGTCTTTCAAT
>JAGQQP010001009.1 GCA_020426085.1 Planctomycetaceae bacterium
GGGCCCATTTCCGCCGGGATTTACTAGTGATGCGTCAACCGTCAAGTGATGGGAATGCGGACACGTGCGCGCGTGGGCGTGCGCACTCAACATTCCGTCAATTCACACTTGACGCATCACCAGGATTCAGATGCGCACAGACGATTTGAATTCACCTGCTTCTGCGTACCATCGCTGAAGCCTGAACTCAAATCCGTATTTTGGCTGTTCAATCTGTGTTTTTCTGTGTCCATCCGTGGCTCAGCTTTGTTTTTGCACGAACGAATTTGTCGATCGGCAGATCTCCTAATCTCCAATCACCCTGTGTTTACCACTGGAGACTGTGGGATTGGGAGATTTTTGTGTCCAAAATCCGGATGAACGCGCGCTACTACACGCTGGACGAAGCCCGGGCAACCTTGCCCCAAGTGAAAGCGCTGATGGCCGACGTGCAAGCCGCCCGGCGCGAGATTCTGCGGGTCAAGCCGGAGGCGTGGCCCGGGCTGAAGATGGCGTCGTACAACGGCGGCAGTCGCGCCGCCGGTGAA
>JAGQQP010001010.1 GCA_020426085.1 Planctomycetaceae bacterium
TCGACACAATGCGCGCATGGGCATGGGGGCTGCGTAGGACTTTGCCATAAAGCATGTTGGGCAGGTGGACATCAGCGCCATATATCGCCTGTCCGGTGACCTTATCGGCTGCATCATAGCGATCTACTCGTTTGCCAATGATCCGATATTTGCTTTCAGATGTTTCATCGAGAATAGGTGTCTGTGCAGTCATACGTTTTCTCTCATTGCTTCAGCAGCGTCGAGAACTGCGCGTACGATTTTATCGTAACCGGTGCAACGGCACAGATTACCAGCGAGCCACAGGCGAATATCGTGTTCGGTTGGCGACGGATTGTGATCAAGCAATGCTTTGGTGGCGACGATCAGGCCCGGTGTACAGATACCGCATTGCAGGGCTGCATGATCCATGTACTTTTGCTGGATGAGGTGCAGGCCCTCTGTGGTGTTAATACCTTCAACAGTAATGATTGACCTGCCTTCAGCTTCGACAGCCAATACCAAGCACGAATTGACGAGCACGCCGTCCATGATGACATTGCATGCGC
>JAGQQP010001011.1 GCA_020426085.1 Planctomycetaceae bacterium
GCCAGTCTGTCAATGCTGGAAGGTCAGGAGTTTGCCGCCGTCAATCTGCTGGACGAGGCCTGATTCGATTCCCGCTTCAAGAAATAACAAGGCACAGTCCGTCTTCTGGCGGGCTGTGTTTTTTTTTCGGGGACAGTAAATCCTCGAAATTCGTGAACAGACAGGTTAAAGTAGAAGTCATGTTTCCTTCAGAGGGAAACGGTATCCTGATAAAACCGAGGGTGGCACTGTCGGCTTGTCCGACAGTGAAATGTGTTTTGAAACTCAATGAGGTAGGCACTGTTGGGCAAGCCAACAGTGGCACCCATTCCCCCCATCGAGTTTTAATCAGCTTCCTTGATACATGAATGTAAGTCCTGATTGAAAATAGGGGGAAGTGAGATGAGCACGGCCTTGTTTACTGCGGAGCAGTTCGCTGCGTTTCAGCAGGATGGCTATCTGATTGTGGATTCGCTGTTCAGTCAGGAAGAAGTGACGCTGTTGGGACAGATTGGTCGTGCCGACCTGGCGATGCAGCAGTCGACGT
>JAGQQP010001012.1 GCA_020426085.1 Planctomycetaceae bacterium
GGCTGCGATCGGGAGGCGGCCATGGTGTGTGCCGCGTTGAGGGCCGTGCCGAATCGCCCTTCAGCGACGATCGCTCCCTGCTGCTCGACGGATTCGGCCACAGAGGGCAGGCGTGATTCGATATCTGCCAGGAGCTTTTTCTTCCCTGCCAGTTCCTCCCTGAGCGGGGCCAGCTGGCCCGCGTGGCGTGCCGTCTGTTCCGGAGTGAAAAACGGCCGATTGCCAACCTTGCGGCCCTCCGCATGATCGACACCGTCGAACACGGCTTTCATCCGGTAGTAGTCGGCCTGCAGGATCGGGTCGAACTTGTGATCGTGGCAGCGGGCACAATTAACAGTCAGCCCGAGGAACGTCTGCGAAATGGTGCCGAGCACTTCTTCGAGCTGTTCCTCATGTGCCCGGCTGCGTTCGGCCTTGCTGGCAGATACATTCTGCACTTCGTCCCACGGACCGGCGACCAGAAAACCGGTGCCCAGAATGCTCTGCTGCCTGAGCGGCGCGACGGCATCACCCGCGAGCTGCTG
>JAGQQP010001013.1 GCA_020426085.1 Planctomycetaceae bacterium
ATCGTGCTGATCACACCACGGATTGTCCATCCGGAACAGGCCAATGCCGAAGGACAGGCGGAGCTCTATGAAAGTGCAGAGCGGCTGCAGAACTTCAAAAAGAGCTTCCTGCCGATCAACCAGGTGCGGATTGTCCAGATGCATATCAAGCTGGCGAAGAAGTATCTGCGGATTGGAAACCTGCCTAAAGCCAAAGAGCATATCAAAGTGGCCGTCCGCCTGGACAAAAATAATATCGAAGCGATTCAGCTGAAGAAATACATCGACGATGCTCTGATCAACCGCAACCGTCAGCAGATCGGGTTGCCTCCACTGACCGCACCTGAGATGCCGGTTCCGGCTGTGGAGGAGGTTCCCTGAGCATGGTTCGCAATCTCTGCTGTGTTGCTTGTTTTTCCGTCTGGCTGACCTGTTCCGGCTGTCATGCATTGCCTGTTTCGACTCTGACACACATGTCCGGAGAAGTACAACAGACGGAAGTACCCGACAAGACAGCGGAAACCGCACCGCGGAACGAGC
>JAGQQP010001014.1 GCA_020426085.1 Planctomycetaceae bacterium
CGGACGTGTTCTTCCTCGCCAATCACGGCGTCACCGTCTGCGGTCCGTCGGTGGCGGTCGCCTTCGACGAGCTCTATTATCTCGAGCGCGCCTGCCGTCAGCAGGTGCTGGCGATGTCGACCGGCCAGCCGCTGGCGCTCATTCCCGAGCCGCTGCTGTCGGAAACGGCGAGGCAATACATGCAGGTTCTCGAACCACAGGCCGAAAAGCACTTCGAAGCGCTGAAGCGCGTGCATAACCTGTGATCCCGCGCCTCCAGCGAACAGGAAAAACGATATGAAGACGCGCCGTCTCGGTCCCGACCTCGAAGTCTCCGCCCTCGGCCTCGGCTGCATGGGCATGAACTACGCCTATGGCGGACAGGACGACGCGGCCTCGCTCGCCACGCTGGCCCGCGCCGTCGATCTCGGCGTGACGATGTTCGACACCGCCGAAGTCTACGGCCCCTATGACAACGAAGTTCTGGTCGGCAAGGCGCTGAAGCCGGTGCGCGGCCGCGTGACGATCGCCACCAAGTT
>JAGQQP010001015.1 GCA_020426085.1 Planctomycetaceae bacterium
GCGCCCAGATCGGGCGGATTGTTGCAAAGCGATGGTTCGCCCGCATAACATGCCTCGACCCAGTTTTTGAAATGCGCGTGCGTTGTGTCTTTGACCGGCGTGGTGGCGATCCGTTCTTTCTGTTGACCACTTATCCGAGTCACTTGAGGCCGTTCGGGCACGAAGTCGAATCCATCAAAGCTCTCGCCATTGCCGAACACAAACGATCCGTAATGCCCGCGAATGAGTTGCTGAATCCGCGTTTCCTCGCAGCACATCGACGCGTTTACCAAACCGTGAACGCCTTCGGGGAAATCCGCTGCAACCGTCGCCACATCGGGAACGTCGCGACCATCGTATTCCAGATACAATCCGCCAGCACCAACAACGCGTGCGGGAAATCGCAACCCGGTCGCCTTTAACATTGCGGTGGTGCGATGCACGAACAGATCGGTGTACATGCCCGAACCGAACGGCCAGAAGCGTCGCCATTGGCGATAGACAGCACGATCGAAAGGTCGGTCTTCGGCAAGACCTT
>JAGQQP010001016.1 GCA_020426085.1 Planctomycetaceae bacterium
CCATGGTCGTGCTCTCGCCGCCGGGCAGGATCAGGCCGTCCAGGTCGGCCAACTGCGCGGGCTTGCGCACCTCACGCGCGGTGACGCCCTTGGTGTCGCCCAGCGCCTGCAACATCTTGACGTGTTCGGCGAAGGCCCCCTGCAAGGCCAGTACGCCGATTGCACACGAGTCAGTCATCGTCATCTTCCATGAAACTCAGCCACGACAAAAGACAAGCTCAGCCACAGATGGACACAGATAAACACAGATTGAACAGCAGAAGCACAGATTTTATCTGCGGCGATCGGGGTTTTCAGACGAATCTAAATCATCTGTGTCCATCCGTGTTTGTCTGTGGCTGAGTTGTTCCGTCTACCAGCCGCGGTGGGCCATGCGGTCCTGTTCGGAAAGCGTGTCCAGGTTGATGCCCACCATGGGTTCACCGAGGTTCAGGCTCACCTCGGCCAGCACATCCGGATCGTTGAAGTGGGTCACGGCCTGGACGATGGCCTTGGCGCGTTTGGCCGGGTC
>JAGQQP010001017.1 GCA_020426085.1 Planctomycetaceae bacterium
TATCTCGCTACCTGTCAGGGAAAGGTGTTCTCGGGGTGACCTCGAGTCGAGGGCGCTCTGATCTGTTCAGGGCACTCGTACTCCGGTCATGATAGATCGGATTGAAATATAGAATCCCCTATCGATGATCCACCCGAAAAACTTCATTCGTTTCTTCAGAGTCATTGGAAACGTGGCAGTATAATTGCCCGATACCTGTTTCTCAAGCTAGTTGCTTATCAGACAAACCCGAAATCGCCTGAAATTTCAACCTTTTTAAAGCACGCTCTGTAAGTGTCTATGGGGATGCAGGTTATGGTCCAAAATCCTGGTGCGGGTGATAGAGGGGGGGGCTGGGTGGAATTCCAGTTGTGGAGATTAGACGGACTGCGGGCTTTTGAGCGAAAGCTGACTGATCGGGGAGTGGATAATTGTCAATTTGATTTTTGACGAGAGCGATTTCGTGACCTAGATTTACGGTGCGTGCGGGTCTGGATTCGATGGATCAGACCTGTTTGAACGAATAGTAT
>JAGQQP010000101.1 GCA_020426085.1 Planctomycetaceae bacterium
ACAAGCATGTTAAGAAAAAAGAAATTGAGTTCCTTCAAGAAATTAAAATGTCTGATCCTGTTATTGCCAGTATTTCTGTTCTCTGAAAATGAAACGGGTTATGCAGAAGTAGAACAGGCTCAAGTGAAACTGACACCCTGGTCTGGTTACTGGTGGCCACATTACCAGGGAGCTATTTTAAAGCCGTTGGCAAAGTATGATCAGGCTACGGGCAAAAATTCTGCTGCCTGGGAACAGAATAACCATCCTTCCGGAAGCGATGTTCCCAAGTGGCACGGTTATTGTCATGCTTGGGCAGCATCTGCCGTGATGGAGCAGGAGCCTAAAAAAAGCCGACAAGTCAGTGGACCCGCGGGATCCGCTTCATTGCAGGTGAGCGATCAGAAAGGATGGTTGGCAGTCAGCCACGCCAGAGATGTTGCCAATTTTTATGGTGATCGGTATGGGGACGGCCAAGGGTCGGAAGACAGCCACGATCTTGCACCAGATCAATTGTGGCGGTTGCTGAAACTGTATGTCAAACAGCAGCAGATTCCATTGATTCTTGATGTGGAAGCGGGAGATGAAGTCTGGAATTATCCTATCTATGCTTACAAAATCGAATATGAGCCAGTGAGTGAAAATTCCGGAATGTATCAGGCAAAGCTCGGTTTATGGATGGCTGACGATGCCGTTGCTCCTGATTTTGTAGGAGTGAAAGTTCGCTATCAGACTTATCAGTTCACTTTTCAGATGAAGAACGACTCCATACTTATGGGATCAGGTAAGTGGACTGGAAGCAGTCTGAAAGATCATCCCGATTTCGCCTGGTATCCTTATGTAGCTCGCGCTGAAAATCCGGAAATTGATTATCAACTGGTGCAAACTCTGCTGGGTAGAAGGCGTCAAGCAGTGCCTTCCACTGACGGGGCTACTGAATCGCCATCTGAGCCCGAACTCGTAGCGAACAATGGTTACACCGAATCAAACCCTCCAGCGGAACCTGTTGAGTCCGGATCAGATAATGTAACCGCAGAAAATTTAACGAGCACTCAAAGCAGGGACATTCTTAGTCCACTCGAACTGACTTCGCTGGTAACAAACCGAACTTCTGCTTTTAATTTTGATGTCTCAATTGATCGATTCGAAGGAGGGATATATCGGGTTGGTGAACGCTTCACGATTTCAGCCAAGAGTGAACTGCCCGGGTATTTGTACCTGTTGCAAATTAATCCTGAGGGAAAATTGAACCTGATTTATCCGCTGAGTGGTCAGGATAATCGAATTCCTGGTGGTAAGCTGGTTCAGATTCCATCAAAGGGGAACGCACCCAAATTCCAGGTGCAAGGTCCCCCGGGACAATATCGTGTGACGGCCGTTGTCACTTCGCGTCAGTTGTTCTTCTCGGGTCTGATTACCCAGGCTGGCTTATCACAACCACAGATACAGAATTTACACGAGCAAAACCAAAACCAGACAAATCAGCAGAAATTACAACGTATACCAAATGAAGAGCCTGGGCTGATGATTGGCGAAACTGGCCAATTTCGCTGGCATCCCACCCAGAGGAGACTGATTGAGCACCTGCTGCGAGAGTATCTGCAGAATGAGAAGTCGATAAGTGATGGCAGTGTTTCAGATGTCAAAAAAATACTGGGGAAATTTGCACAGGATGAAGTCCTGTTCCTCGTCCAATAAATTTCACGAGCGTTTTTCAATATATTGCTTGAGTTGATTTAAAATTTTGAATGAAAACTGGAGATCTAGAAATGAGACTTCTACAAAACAAAATGACCCACTGGATGGGAGTTTTCAGTATTCTGTGTTCGTGTGCAGGAGCAATTCAGGCTGCGCCCCGAGCCATTCTGGTCGAGGAAGTAAAAAACGATCGTAGCAGTTTTTATGTCCGAGTTGACGTGGATCGGGAAGACCGGACTTACGTTGCCGGCGAAACGGTTAACATCGAAGTTGTCAGTGAAAAACCAGGTTATCTGTATCTGTTTTATCTCCAGGCGGACAATAAAGTTGTCTGTCTGTTTCCCAACAAAGTGCAACGGGAAAATCAAATCCCTGCAAAGAAAAAAATCATTATTCCCCAACGCGATGCCGGATTTCGTCTGCGTGTCGCTGAACCGCTCGGTGATGAAATTTTGAAAGCAATTGTCACCAGCAAACGATTGAATTCGCTGGATATTGATATCCTAACTAAATCTAACTTTACGGCTATAAATGAAGATGAGGCGAAAGCCATTCGAGTCGAGGCGACCGATACCGACAGCCAGGAGTGGGCCGAACATCAGGTCCAGATCAGAACGGTGAAGTCAGCATCAGATAGAAAGAACCGGCAGCAGAGACACCGACGACTCGCATTGCTGATTGGGATTAGTGATTACAAAGATCCGAGAATTCCCGAATTACGCATATGTCATCTGGACAGCAAAAAAATGGGGGAAGCGTTAATATCTTATGGCCATTTTGACGAAGTGATTTCGCTTGTTAACGAACAGGCAACCCGAGGAAATATCGAGAAAATGATCCGGGTACAAGCCGCTGAAAAAACACAACCGGGGGATGAAGTATTGATCTTCTGGTCTGGACATGGAGATTCGGTCGCAGATGTGGATGGGGACGAACAGGACGGGCGTGATGAGGTGCTGATCCCTTATGATGCAAACCGGGAAAATATTAAAGAGACCAGCATCACAGACGATACGTTCGGTCGCTGGCTGCAAGCACTGGATGGCCGCAAAATCGTAGTCTTGCTCGATGCGTGCAAAAGTGGGGGGCAAGCTAATAACGAAAAAGGGCTGGGACAGCGAACGGATAAACTGAAAACATTTGATTTTCTGGATAACGAACTTACTCGTACCAAAGATATCGGCCAGAAACAGGCAGCTGTGCTGGCATCTTCGTCGGCCAGTCAGATTTCTCTGGTTCGTCTGGAAGGCGATCTATCGGTAATGACTTATTTTCTTATTGAAAAAATCAAATCTAGTGATGGTGCCCTGAGTCTGCAGCAGGCTTTTGAGCACCTGAGTAAAGCAGTCCCGGATTATGTGAAACAGAAATTTCCAGGTTATACCCAGACACCGGTTTTGATTGGTGATGAGAAAATGCCGTTTAATTTCAGGGAATAAACAGGGTTATCTGCTGAGATCAAAACTGGATTGAGTGTGCGGACTGATTGATCTCGAATGTCAATAGGATTGATTGCCTCGCTTTATTGAGCAGTGTCAATCCGATTTCTGCGAAGCGTAATTGTTACTTATGATGCTTTTTAGACGACATATATCAGTTTTATAAAATAGAAATGATATCTGATGAAATATGACTGTTCACAACTAATTCAACTGACTGTTCTTAAGAAATCATTGCTCACACTGATATTAATCACCTTTGTCCCAGTAACAGACGCTGACGCAGGGATATCCAGGGCTTTTCTGATTGGTGTTTCTGAATATGAATCCCCAGCAGCTCCCGACTTACCACTGGTTAAAAATGATCTTAATCACTTATATACGACACTCACCACGTACGGTCAGTTTGAAAAAAAACATGTGGTACGTGCACTTGATGGAGGCGTGATCAACGCTGAATCCAAAGCATTGAAGAAGGTATTTCCTCAATGGCTGAGTCAAGCACAAACTGAGGATGCGATTCTGGTGTATTTCAGTGGCCATGGCTTTCAAGATGCTTCAGGAAACCTTTATCTGGCAACAGCTGATTTTGATATTCGTAATCCTGAAGAGACAGGGCTACCAGTCTCCTGGCTGCGTAATCAGCTTGCCAGTTGCAAAGCGGGATTCAAACTCCTGATTCTGGATTCGTGTCATGCAGGATCTGAGAAAAACGCCGAAATGGATAACCGGGTCTCTGCCAAGGAATTGGGAACTCCGTTTGAGGACTTGAAAAACGTGGTGACGATTGCAAGCTCCCAGGCTGATGAAAAATCTCTGTTCTATTTCAACCAGAAGCGATCGCTGTTCAGTTTCTGGATGACAGAAGGAATGAAAGGGCATGCGGATTTCAATCAGGATGGGATGATCGATATTGACGAATTGTACAAATATGTCTCTCGACGGGTACGTCATTCTGCCAATGCACTCTACAGTAAATCGCAGACACCGGTGCGTATTGTGAGGACGGGGGTTATTGATGTCCCGACTGTTCTGAAATTACATCCTCAGCCTCTGAAACAGACCCTGTCAAATATGGCAGAGCATATTTCGATTGTGATGCAGGAAAACAAGCTGGAACAATTGGGTGTATTGGAATTCCTGGACAATACCAACACGCTGCAGGAAAAGCTGGGAGGCGATTTCGGACTCCTGGGAAAATTCTGTTCCGAAGAGATCGAACGTCAGCTGGCAGAACTGAAACTCTCAGGAGGGTTTGGACTGGTCAATCGCAAGCGACTGCGGAGTGCCCTGAAAGAACAGGGATTCAAAATTGATGATCTCTCTTCGAATCTCAAGCTGGCAGGACTCTCGAAGAGCGTTGGTAATATGCCCGTTGTTGTTCTGGGAACGTTTCAGAGTCGCAAAGGGCGCGTGGTTCGCCTGCGCTGTAACATGCAACAGACGACAGGATTTGAAGATCTGGATACGATCGGCGGCAGCGCTGAACTCAGTCTGGATGAGTGGGCTATGTTGGGGCATAGCGCGGCGGTACGTGCGGAAGATCGTCAGGTGAATCCCTTTAATCAGCAGAAAGAAGATATTTCGATCCAGACCCAGGTCGTGAACAGGTTGGATGCGCGTAGTCAGGGGGGGCATATTCTCCTGGATCCCGCTTTTCCTTTCGATGTGCAACTGGTGATTAATGATAAGGTCCGTCAGGGGGTTGTACGTGGCAATGATTATTTTGTACCAGTCAAACAGGGAGAAGTTTACAGCATTCGGATTGTGAACAAACAGGGGAAGCAGGGGGAAACCATCGTCATGAAACTGCTGGTTGATGGTCTGGATACGCTTCCGCGAGCTAATTCGGATCAGGATGACAAAGCCGGGCTGATGAAAGCGCTAGAGACAGAATACTGGGGGCTGCCGGTAACACATCTCACCGAGGCACGGAGTTGGATTTTAGATCCCAAAGCGATTCCCAGGGAATATCCAGATGCAACCTGGGAAGTCAGGGGCTTTGTTACCCAGACAGGAGATGACGGGAAACTGCGGGAATTCAAAGTGGTCGACGCTGCCGAATCTCTTGCGGGTAGACAGGGATTCACAGATCAGATCGGTCTGATTACGGTTGCCTTTTATAAGGCCAAGGGTTCCGCCCGCGCGCTGGGAACCGCTGCCGGTCAGGAACGGGATGAGAATTTGAAAGAACGCAGTGGGATCGCTGCGGGGAATTTAATGGGTGTCGTGCATCTGCGGTACGTTGACGCCACCTCATTGGGTGAGTGAGGGAGAAGGATCTGCCGCAGTAGAAAGATTTTAGAATACAGTGCTCAATTGGAAAACTGAAAAAATAGAGCAGCCCCTGTTACTGGTCATCGTTCGTGCATGTGGGGCCGGAGTAGGCAGGTAGAACGTCTCAATTCCATAGGAGTTCATACAGACCATGATGAATTGTGTCCGGCATATAATGATCGCACTCCTGTTGATTTTGTGTGCCCATGCTATGGAGTGTCATCAGGATGCGCAGGCAGGAGAGATTCCGCAGTGGGTCTTCGACCAGGGGAAGCAGGCGAAACAACTCACGAAAGCCGGGCGGTACCAGGAGGCTGCCGAGATCTGGGAAAAGATTCTCGATCAACTGGAACGTAGCCTGGGGGCAGATCATATTGATGTCGCTGTGACATTATTTAACCTGTCCTTAATTTATTACGATCAGGGACGTTATGAGTCTGCAGAACCTCTTTTGCAACGGGCTCTCAAGATCAGGGAAAAACAGTTCGGTGCGAATCATATCGAGGTGGCAAACGTCTTATGCACTCTGGGAAATCTGTCTCAGATTCAGGGAAATTATTTAACAGCAGAACCTATATACCTACGCGCTATAGAGATCACGAAACAGCAAGCAGGCGCTGATTCAGAAAATGTGGCCCTTTTGTTGAATAACCTGGGGGCAATGTACCGGGCACAAGGACGCTATGACGAAGCAGAGCCCATCCTGAAACAGGCGTTTGAAATATATCAGCGGCACAATCATTCAATGTTGATGCTTGTATGTTCTAATCTCGGTTCACTTTACAGGGGGCGTGATCAGTACGAACTGGCGGAGAAATATCTTCAACGGTCGGTACAGATATCGAAACAGAAACTGGGACCCGATCATATTGAAGTTGCATTCACCCAGGCAAATCTGGGTTCATTATACGTGAAACTGAAACAATACGAGAAAGCTGAATTACTGCTGAAAAATGCACTCACAATATGGGAAACAAAACTGGGGACAGATCATCCTTATTCGGCGGGAGCCCTTTGGTCGCTGGCAAGTATGTATCGTGATCAAGGATTATACGAGAAAGCAGAGCCCTGTATCGATCGTGCGATTCGAATACTGGATTCCAAGGGGATTGCAGCAGGAAAACGATCTGCTGCATATAAGTTTCGTGCAGAAATTGCCTGGGAACAACAGCGACGTGGAGAAGCACTTGCGGATCTGCGTGAAGCCATGGACCTGGCGGAACAACAGCGGGCAATGTTTTCGGGGGGGGCGCAATCCCGGGCCGAGTCCTTTTCTGAATATACCTCAACCTTTGAAACAATGGTGCAATGGCAATCCGAACTGGGCGATCTGGGGGATATGACTCAAGTCCTGAGCGCGATTGAACGGGGCAAAGCACGTTCGCTGCTGGACGATCTTCTTCACAGCGGGACTGATATCAACATCGGGCGTGCGCAGGCTGAACGCCAGCAGTTTAAAAAAGAGGAACAGCGTCTGAAGCAGGAATTGACTGTTCTGGAGCGTCGGCTGACGAAAGCCAATCAATCGACAGTCGAGCCCAAGATCATTGCGGCCAAGAAGGCGATTCTCGAACTGGAAAACCGCATGCGAACGACGAGCCCGGTGTACCGGAATTTGCTGTCTGCCGGTTCGGGTCCCCTGCGGTTGAGGCAGTTGCAGCGTGACCTTGTGGGAGATGATAATCTACTGTTGATTTACATGCTGGGGGCAGAGGGGGGATATCTTCTGGCAATCGATCCGAAACGTGCTCGATTATTCTCATTGTACGTCGATGAAAAGTCGGCGCAGTTTTTAAATTGCGAAGCAGGGCCGCTGACTGCCGAGCGACTCGGTTCATTACTGACGAATGATCAACATTCAGGCATCCTGGAGACGCTTTCCGATCAGCAGAAATCAGATCTGGCAGCGTCCCAACTCGCAGAGCTCTTCAAAATTCTGATCCCAACAGAGTTGCGTGCTGGCTTGCGAGATCAATCTCTGAAACGGCTGATGGTTGTCCCGGATGGACCTCTGGCGTTGCTTCCCTTTGAGGCACTGGTTGTTGAGTTGGTCGGAAACGAACCGACTTACCTGATCGATGTGGGGCCCCCCGTTTTGTATGCTCCGTCTGCGACAGTGATGTACAACCTGAATCGTCGATCGGATACAACCAGGAGGGAAGCATCCCCTTCGGTCTTAACGGTGGGGAATCCGAAATATGACAACGCATCAACCAGCACCACACAGACCTCGCTGACGGCGCTCAGCACAAAAAGCCGCTATGCAAAAGCAGGGGGGGCATTACCTGCGCTACCCTTCACACTGACAGAATCGAACTGGATTGTAGATAACTTCCGGAAATCGGGTTTGGAGACGGTCCAACTGTCAGGAGTCCGCGCTACCGAAGCCGGCATCCGACGTTCGATTGCAGGGCGAAAATATCTGCATCTGGCCTGCCACGGACTGACCGATCATTCATTCGGCAACGTCTTTGGAGCATTGGCTGTCACTCCGGGAAATCAGTCTGATCGCGATGATGGGTTTCTCACACTGGGCGAGATCTATGAACTGAACTTATCCGGTTGCGAACTGGCGATTCTGAGTGCCTGCCAGACGAATTACGGTCCTCGACAGAAAGGGGAGGGTGTCTGGAGTCTGTCGCGGGGTTTCCTTGTCGCCGGTGCGCGGCGGGTGGTCGCCAGTAACTGGCTGGTGGATGACGAAGCGGCAGCCAGCATGATGAGTTATTACTGCGGTTATCTGGCGCAGGCGGAAGAAGAGAAGCGAAAACCAGATTATGCTCAGGCATTACACGATGCCCGCAAATGGGTACGCGAACAGAAAAAGTGGCGTAGTCCGTATTATTGGGCTGCATTCGTGCATGTGGGACCAGAATGAACCTCTCTTTGCTATGAAAGACTTACAAGCAGCCAGGCTTTCTGATTTTTAATGGAGCGAATTTATGAATCGATTATTGCCAGGAACGTATTGTCTGATGGCATTGCTGTTTGTTTCTGTCTGTTTTCGATCACAGGAGAACTTCGCCGCGCAACAATTACCTCGAAAAGCCTTTGATCTGGTGAAACAGGCCAATCAGTTTGAAAAAGAGACGAAATTCAGGGAAGCAGTGGAAAAGTGGGAAGAATTACTACCGATTGTAGAAGCAAGTTATGGAACTGATCATCTCGATGTCGCTGCGACTTTAGGCAAAATTGCGCTGTTAAAGTCAAGGCTGGGGGATTTTGAAGAAGCGGAGGCAGCCTACCTGAGATCGCTTCACATTCGCGAACAGAAACTGGAAGTAAACGATCCAAAAATTGCAATCACTCTTAATAATCTGGCGAATCTGTATATTACTCTGGGGCGTTATGAAAAAGCAGAGCCACTTACCCGAAGGGCTCTTAACGTTTATGAATTCCATTTGGGAAATGATCATCCTGATTATGCTTCAATCATGAATAATCTGGCTGCCTTATTAAAAGCCCAGGGAAAGTATGATGAGGCAGAAACACTCTACAATCGTTCTTTGAAAATTAGAGAATCCAAATTAGGGCCTGATCATAATGACGTAGCTCAAAGTCTACACAATCTCGCAGCTTTATATGAATTACAAGGAGACTACACCAGGGCTGAACCATTTTATCAGCGCGCACTTAAGATTCGTCAGAAGCGACTGGGAGAAGATCACCCCGATGTCGCTACGAGTCTAAATTATCTGGCTGCTTTGTATTTTGCTCAAGGTCGGTACGAGAAGGCAGAGCCACTCTACCTTGAGTCAATAAGCATCCTGGAAGCGAAACTGGGAAAGGATCATCCTGATGTCGCGCAAATTATCAATAACTTAGCAGCCCTCTATTACAGAAAGAGTGAATTTAAAAAAGCGGAGGATTTTTATCTGCGTTCTTTGAAAATAAGGGAAATAAAATACGGTTCCAATCATCCTAGTGTTGCCTCCAGCCTGAATAATCTGGCGAATCTTTATTCCAGTCAACTTGATTATAAGAAAGCTCAACCACTTTATCAGCGATCTCTTCGGATACGAGAACTGGCTCTGGGCTCTGGCCATCCAGATGTTGCAAATAGTTGTAATAATCAGGCGGGACTTTACAAGCTGCAAGGGAAATTTGAAAAGGCCATGCCATTCCTCGATCGGGCTATTAAGATTCAGAATGAGAATGGGATCGCATCGGGAATCAGGGCAAAGACTTATAAACTGCGAGCAGAAATATTCTGGGAATTGAACAAGCAAGATGAAGCGATTGCCGACTTATCGCAAGCGATGCAACTGGCAGAGCAACAACGTCTTCAGTTTTCGGGTGGTTCTGAAGATCATGCTCAGGCGTTTTCAGGTTATGCATTACTTTATGAAGAGATGATTAAATGGCAGACTGAGCGGGGTAAGCTAGCAGAAGTATTTTCTGCTATTGAAAGAAGTCGGGCAAAATCTTTGCTGGATCAACTGGCAGCGAGTGGGACAAATCTGCTTATCGGTCTCTCTTCTACAGAGTCGGCGCGATTAAAACAGCAAAAGCAGGATGCCCACACTCGTTTGGCGTATCTGGAGCAACAGATAAGGATCAAGAAAGCCAAATCGGAAAAAATTAACTCTGGAGATCAAAACGATTTAAATCAGTTATCCAGGGAACTCGTGGCGGCAAAGCAGACGTTGGTAGATGCATATCAGGCAGTTCAAAATGCCAGTCCAGCCTACCGACTATCGATGTCTGAAAATCAACGCCCAGTAGAACTGTCTGTGATTCAGTCAGAAGTTACTCAACAACAGGGGATTTTGCTGGAGTATTTTATTGGAAGTGATCAGAGTTATCTGTTTGTTGTACCCAGTAAGGGGGATCCACAAATTTATCACCTAAAAGTGGATGAAACT
>JAGQQP010001018.1 GCA_020426085.1 Planctomycetaceae bacterium
CTGTTGTTCACTGAAGCTTAGGTTACGTTCACTGATTTCCAAATTTATCTGAGTAAAGGAGGGAAATCTTAACGTCGGCCTGTAACAGATTTCAGGATTGAATCAAAACTGCGGACTGCATCACTGAGAGAATGGGGACACGCGCATCAGACATGAAAAACGGTAGAATCGACTCCAGCGGACTTTGAACGGAATCTGTTCGTGATGCCCCCTTTAATCATCAGAGAATGCCTGCAAAAAGTCAGGGAGTTGATGAGCACAATTCCAAAGAAGTAAGATAGCTTCAATTACAGCACTCATCGTTCCGTTTCAGAATTTGATTCGATTCATAGATCGCAAAGGACACCGACAGAAATGAAATATTTAATACTCATTGCAATTCTGGTTACGGGTTGTGCAAAGAATGCACCTGAAAAGGAAGTAGAAAAGGCAGAGACAGAGACTGCCATTGATCTCGGGAAAGCAGGTCTCCCCGTCCCGGAAAACTTACAGGTCGACTCCGCAGCATT
>JAGQQP010000102.1 GCA_020426085.1 Planctomycetaceae bacterium
CGTCCCCCAATCAGTACGTCAAGAAGTCGAAAAACAAACCCATGCTCATCGCCGCATCCGTCCTAGCTGGCATCTGCCTGATCGCCGGCATCGGCTACTGGCTATTGTCATAGTGCAGAGTTGATAAATGGGTGAGCCCGAATAAAATTCGGGCCGAGCGCAGCGAGCAGGAGGTCACAGCTCACTCTCGCGCATGTTTCTGACAATTCCCATTCAGATCATTTCAGTTTTTATTTCTGATCCCGTTTTTCCAACGTGCCTTCAATATGCTTCGCGACCTGCTGGCCCAGCATGTTGTAGCCTTTGCCGTTGAAATGCACGTCTTTGGGATTTTGTGTTTCTGACAGATGTGGCAGGATGAAGGCATACAGGTCGTCGATTTCCACGCCATTGTCTTTCATCACTTTGGCGGCAATCGCGTTCTTTTCTTCCAGCTTCGTTTTCATTTCCGGTCCCTCTTTCCAGTCAGCGGGGATTGGCGTGCTGCTGGCCCAGACGACGGTCGCGCCTGTTTTCTTCAGACGTTTTACAATTTCGTCCAGCCGCTGTTCATAGTCGGCAGCCGGTGTGCGGCGGTCGTGAATGCCGAAGTTAAAGTGAATCACATCCCACTTGCCGTCCCCCAGCCAGACATCCAGTTTCTTCAGACCGGTCGCCGTGGGACCACAGTTGGCCGGCGCGCGATGCACGTTCGCTTTCCCTTTCAAAGCGTTACGGGCCGCCTGCGTGTAACCGCGCGAAACGGAATCGCCAATCAACAGCACGCGCGGCAGTTTCGGATCGTCGTCGACGAAATCCCAGGCCGTCTTCTGACCAGCCACTTTCTGTTTTTTATAGATGGGGAGATAGAAACCCCCCAGGTTTTCTTCCAGAACGGTTTCCCACGCCTGCTGCTCGGGGGAGAGCGTTGCTTTCCATGCCGCAAACTTTTTATTGATGGCCGCTTCCTGCTCGGCTTTCTTTGCAGCCGCTTCGGCGGCGTTGGTCGGTTCCGTTTTCTTGTCATTCGCAGCCAGGGGAGCTACGATGACAGCTGTCATCAGACAAACAAAAACAGAGCAGTGTGTGAGAATAACGGATCGGCGCATGAGTGGTTTCCCGGAAACTGGTAACATTTTCTGTTGAGAACATTCATGATTCAGGATACCCCAGACTCCCGGCAGACACAATCGCACATCGAATCATCTTGACGCATGACGACTTCACCCGTAATCCCCAAAGACAGATAAAGGACACAGCCGTGCCAGACCACTTTCGCTCGCAACTCAAACAGGGCCAACTGCTGATTTCTCCGATGGTCACCCTTTCCAACCCGGAAGTCGCTGAGATTTTATCCGCAGCGGGTTACGACTGGCTGTTCCTCGATGCAGAGCACAGCACCTTTTCTCCCGCAGATCTGCAGGCCATCATCGGTCGCGTCGGGAATCGACTCCCCAGCCTGGTCAGACTGCAGGCCCCTGAAGAGGTTTCAATCAAGAAAGCCCTCGACATCGGCGCCGCCGGTATCATCGCCCCGCAGGTGAATTCCGCAGAACAGGCCGCAAACATTGTTTCCTGGTCCCGTTACTCTCCCGAGGGAACCCGCGGCGTCGGACTGGGTCGCGCCCATGGATACGGGTTTGCGTTCGACGATTACCTGGCGAGAGCCAATGCAGAAACCACGGTTGTCGTCCAGGCCGAACACATCGACGCGGTCAATGCGATTGAAGACATCGCCCAGGTCCCCGGCGTCGATGCCGTCCTGATTGGCCCGTATGATCTCTCTGCCAGCCTGAAACGCATCGGTGAAATCGATCACCCCGAAGTCACCGGCGCGATTGATCACGTCACCGAAGTCTGCCAGAAAAACAACATCCCACTCGGCATTTTCGGCGTGACCGTCGATGCCGTCAAACCCTACATCGAAAAAGGTTTCACCCTGATCACCGTCGGCGTCGACACCGTGATGCTGGGCCACGCCGCCCGCAAAATGCTGGGACAGATCAGGTAGAACGTATTCTCAATGTCTTTCAAGATGAGCCTGACCGCGATCAAAATATGCTGATTCACACTTTTGTCATTAAATGTTCTTGCCTCTCTTTAATTCAGACGTAACAATTCAAATGGAGGTAAAGATGAAATTGACTCAAGCACAATCAGAAGCCGTTTCACGTGGTGAAAAAGTTTCCATCAAAGTCGGCGAACTGGACTGCATTCTGATTCGAGAAGATCTATTCGAGAAACTTCAGGATATCCGCGACACTGAGGAATCCTATTCAGCGGTGATCGAAGCGCTGGATGATGAAAGCCCTGATCAGTATCTAGAATATCTCAATGAGAAGTAATCTGGTTATAATCGGGTCTTCGCCGTCCCTGAGTGATCAACTGCTCCAACATTTATACAATTCGTCAACAGCATATCGCCAAAGTGATTGGATCTCTTTCCAATAAAACCATGGAGCAAATTGACCATTGTCTGAGAACCGCTTTAGAGTTGTAGAGCACAGACTTCTTCAGTAAAGCAGAAAGAATTTACTGAAGCTATATTTGCGTTGCCCCTTCCCCAGGAAGACGAACAGATATTGAAAGTGATCCTCAAAGCGCTAAATCAGCCATAAAAGTCTGGTACCTGGGAAACTGATGGATTCACGTTCCCGTCCGGGGTTCCGGAAACCGCGAACTGCTGGGACAGGTTAAAGGATAAGGATTCTTTGCCTGATCCGGGTAGCGTCGAAGAACGTTCACCCGGATCAGAGCCTGGGATAGCTCAATAAGGAGGGGACTCGTCATTATCGATTATTGTTCGGCCAGTCCCTATTTACGCATCCTCTCATTACCACTGAAACATCTCCTCCCCGCCAATCCGAACGTGGCGAGACTGCAGTTGAAACGCGATCTTTGCAGTGACATGGCTATCAAATAAATCGACCTGTTCAAGGTTGGTAAAACGATTGAGCAGCAGCAGATCAGATTCCTGCGAGATGGCGCTCTGCCCAGACATTCGAAATTTTTTCAGTCGAGGAGCCTGCGCCGAAATCTGCTTCAGGCAGTCCCTGTCCAGATCACAGAATTCAAAAGTAATCTGTTTCAAAGACGGCGATAGAAACTGTTTTGGAATACGCGATCCACTCTCTAGAAACCTGTAATCACTCAATTCAACCTGTTGAAGTTGAGACAGTGGCGCCACGGACAAACCTTTCCAGGGATTGAACGGCTGTTTCTCGCGCGGCCGACTGGATCTGAGTGACAGACTGCGGAGTTCAGGCTGCAGCAGCTGATTAAGTACACCTGATGCCGGCCCGGGGTAGGTCAACAGCGACAGATGCTGCAATCGAGGTAGTCGATCAACAGGGGGAAGTCTGGCCATGGTTTTCTCAAGATTGGCACCGTCCACTACCAGAGACCGCAACCCGGGGAGGACCGCCAGTCGCACCAGTATTGCCGGTTCTATCCTGCCAGACACACTATGCAACAGTTCGAACTCGGACATGGTTTTCAGCTGGTCAAGCTGCTGCAATTCCGGCGCACCGACTTGTGGAATAGAGTCACCCAGCGAACAGAAAAAACGCTCCAGATAACGCTCCGAATTCATGTTCCCCAGAGTGACGTGCAGATCACAGTTTACATTCGCAAACATTTTCAGCTCGGCCAGGGAGACCATCTGCAGATCGATCTGTTTCAGTTTCGTGTCCACAGGAGGCAATGGTCGAGTCAGATTCAAATCCTCGTTCGTACATCCCAGCACCACAATTTTTTGCAGAGACGGATGCTCCAACAGAACCGCAAACGAAGACGCTTCCAACTGACACTCCCGAATCGTGAGCCGTTTGAGTTGAGGCAGTTGCAGTAATCCCTGCGGATCGAAATGCACATTGCACAGTGACAATTCCTGTAATCGAGAGAGCCCTTTCAGCTGGCGAAAATCAATCCGGGCCGGTTCAACCTGAGGCTGACCGGGAAACGTAATCAACGTTGGCCCGAATAAGGTGAACGACTCCAGATCACTCTGTCGATTAATTTCCTGCAGATCCTGCACATCAAGCGGCCGACTGTCCCTGGTCAACTGCAGACGCAATCTCTTCAGCTTGAGGCTGCTCAAGATTGATGATAGCTGTGATTGCAGATTTATTGCCGCATCCAGCTGCTCAAGGGAACTGATGGATCGCGCAGGATGCGTGTCTCTATCCTCATTCAGCTCCAGAATTTCCACTGTCAACTTTTTTAAGTGGGGCAACGTCAGGAGCCGCTGATAGTCATTCAATGTGACCGTACCCTGATCGTTCTCTGACAATGGTTCCAAACGAATGCAGAGTTCATTCAGTTTTGTAAGCTGGCTTGAAATCGCGTCTGCCCCCAGAGTATCGAAAGCCTGCGTTGTCAGACGGAGGGTTTCCAGATCCTGCAGCGCCAGCAGTTTTGCTGGAACGGTTTCATCTTTGACTGTTGCCAGATTGATACCAGTCACTCGTCCGTCGCGCAATTCAAAACCATTACTGATGACATTCCCTGAATCTGCCAGGCACCAGTCCATCTCGACCGGTGCCGACCTCTGCTCAGAGCAACTCAAGCAGAGGTACAGCAGGCTCGCTAGTAAGGGCAACCCGACAATTGCTGACAGTCGTCGTACCTGCATCGAAAAAACTTTCTCCACCGCGAGTCAATTTGATTGGGGTGGTAAGATTTCTTCTATCACCAGTCCCTGATCCACCAGATTCTTCAAAATCTGTTTTGCCTCTTTTTTTTCTTCGGAACTTAAACTGAGATTGGCCTCAATCAGCTTATTCAGACTCTGATGGTACGGAGAGACAATCTCACATTTGTCTTGAATGTGCTTGGTTAACGTCTTGAGATACTCAAGTGAGGGCGATTTGAAAAGAATATAGTGCAACAGCGCCAGTCGGTTTTGTTTGTTCTTATTAGAAAAATCGAGCTTCGTAGTACCTGCAATCGCCACCAGCAGGCTGTAACGAGATTTCTTGGCACACATTTGAGCAATGCTCAAACCATTTCCTTCATATGTCAGCTGGTTTACATCTACATCCCCATTCAGGACTGCAATTAGAATTAAGGAATCCATTCCTGCAACTTCCACAAAGCTAATTAACTTCGGATCTTTAGTGCGCGCACTGACGGTAGAATAGTCACTATGTTCCAGACAGCGAGCATAGATCCAGCTTACCACGTCTTCATTGGATATCGAGGAACCTCTAATATCTAAACCGGGATGTTTCTTCGGTTCCTCCGTACTCCCTGAATTTCCCAGTAACGAAATGCAAATGACCACAGGAATGAGACTCTGTTTCATCAAATCATCTCCAAATTCACTGTAATAAGCGGTGATTCACCTTTTCCCATGACTCCAGTTTACACGATCATATCAGCCGGTTTCACCTGGAAAACCATTTCTCGGCTTCAGAAACCGCAGGTGCCCAGCAGATTCGATTCACCACCCATCTGATTACTCTATCTCAGATCTGCATTGTTTCATAGAATTTAGCGGTAGACTGCTCATCTGATCGGTTCCCAAAGGAGTTCCGGATGCAACGCATGTTACCCCTGTTCTTCACAGTTTTGCCACTTCTGCTGACAGCCTGTTCTGATCAATCAAAATCCGAGTCACAGATTCAAAACGGAACCAGCGATTCTGCCGTCACTACGACTGACGCCGGTAAGGCGTCTGATCAGATTACCCCCGCAGATCAGAGCCTCTCAGCACACAGTCGCGAGTTATTTGACTGGTTTGACACTTTGGGTGTTCCCAACCTCGATGATCGGAAATATCTGCGGCTCTATAAGGGAACCTATCAGACACTAAGAGACGACAAAGAAAAACCTCAATATACGAATGTGTTTTTACTTGTGTCTACTGAATCTGAAAAGAAGACCTTCACCCTCGGTATGCGTACCGTAACCTACTCGAATGAGTCATCTAACATTCTCACAGGAGAGCTTTATGAATTCAAAGAAGTCGATCTTAGAAAAGACGTGATCCGAAGACTGAAGTACTTACGCTCGCTCACCCCGGAAGAAGACCGCCTGAGGCATATTGGCAGAATGTCAAGAGAGCTGGTAGAACTGTTCATTCTCGCCCGTGGATGTTATGGTGCCGGGCTCAATGAGGAGGCAGAAGAACTCATGACCTACATGTCTGAGACACCTGATTTAAAGACACAGGAACCGCCGGGAAAGAAAGGCCTCCAAAATGCTTTAGCGGAGGAAATGGCTTATTCCTTCATGTGGAGCACGATACTTGACTTCAGAGATCCAAAAATACCACGCATAGAATTGCTGCAGCGTTTTCGCGAAATTGCAAAAAATTATCCCCAAAGCTCTTATGCGGTACGCGCCAGAGAGTCAGCAGAAATTCTTACCCGGATGATTCAGGAAGACGAAGTACATGCACAGAAAAAGATCAGACCTCTGGAAGAAATGACAGTCCGCGAACAGGTGGCAGAACTGATCTTTCAGCTGCGTGATCAAAATGCAACCCAACACAGCCAGCCAGGTTCGTGTAATATATTTCATGACCCACGAGATGGGGGCTGGCTTTCTCAAAAGGTGGAAGGCAAAGGAAGTCCCGCCACGCAACTGGTAAAATTGGGGGACGTCGCTTTGGAACAGTTGATCGATGCCGTCGATGACAACAGCTTCACACGCTGTGTCGGATATCATAGAAACTTTTATTTTTCACATCATGTCATTCGTGTTGGCGATTGCTGCCAGACCATCATCGATCGTATTCAACCGACGGGAAGACGCTTTGATATTGAAGGTGATCCTCAACGCGCTAAAGCAGCCATGAAAGTCTGGTACCTGGGAAACTGATGGAATTCGCGTTCCCGTCCGGGGTTCCAGAAACCGTGAACTGCTGACGCTGTTAAAGTGAGACTGTCGTGCTATGATCAGGAGAACATTATCAGAATCTGCTTTTGTTCGTTTTGAATCGAAGGTTACATCATGAATCACTTGAGACAAGCCCGAGACCTGGTGAATGGTTTGGCACTGATCGGATTGCTTCTGGTATCAATTGGATGTGAAAAAGGGCCCGATCGGCCCGTAAAAATTCCAAAGACGATCAACGATGGCCGCATCAGCGGTACTTCCGAGGTGAAAATAGACCTCTCCGATGACTCCCTGCATCTCTTCCCGACTGATACCAAGGTAACCTGGCTGAATATTTCCGATAACTCTCTTTCTGAATTATCGCCTGAGATTGGAAATCTCAAGAATCTGACCTGGTTGAATGTCTCTGACAATAATATTCGCTATTTACCAGATGAAATCGGAAATCTCAGTCAGTTGAAAGAACTGGATCTGTCGGAAAACAAACTCATGCGGCTGGATCCGGAATTTGGTCAGCTATCGAGTCTGGAAAGGCTGAACCTTTCCAGCAACTGGCTCAAAACGCTGCCTCCTGAATTTGGGATGCTGGAAAACCTGCGCGATCTCAATCTCGATTCCAATTCCATTGCCTCACTGCCTCCGGTATTCGAAAAACTCCATCAGTTAAACAGCCTCTCTATGAATGGTAATGAGATGGTTACGGTGACGGATTCCATTGGAGGTCTCAAAAAACTGCGGTATCTGTATGCCTTTAAAAACAGGATCAAAGAACTTCCACCGCAGATCGGCAATCTGGAAAACTTAGAGATGCTGGATCTCAAAGAAAATCAGATCGAGTTCCTGCCCTCTGAAATTGGAAATCTCAGGAATCTGAAGAGACTGGATTTATTTAAGAATCATCTGACTTCTCTGCCACCTGAAATCGGAAAGCTGAAAAACCTGAAGGATCTGAACCTGATGCATAACGATCTCACCTCGCTGCCAAATGAGTTTGGGGACCTCACGGGTTTAGAGAAACTGTCGCTGCAAAACAATAATCTGACATCCATTCCCGCCTCAATCATTCGGCTTAAAAAGATCCCTGAACTTAATCTTCGAAGCAATCAACTTAGTTCACTCCCACCGGAGTTTGGCAATCACCTGTCTCTGGGAGGGCTTTTTCTGGATCAAAATCAATTTACTTCGATCCCGCCGGAAATCTGGAAACTCCAGAATCTGGAGAGGCTCTCTTTCGCTGATAACCAGATCACTGAGTTGCCTGCCGAAATCGGGCGTCTCAAGAAATTGAGGTCTTTAGATCTGATTGGAAATCCGATCAAACAGTTACCACCGGAAATCAGTCAACTGACCAGTCTGAGCTCATTTTCGTTTGATGATCCGACTCTCTCTGACCTGAATCATCTGAAGCCACTCAAGAATCTGGAATACCTGAGTTTTGGTTTTCATGGAACGCTGAAAGTAGACTCCAACGAAATCAAAAAAATGTTTCCGAACTGTAAAGTCAGATTCAACAAATATGAAAAATAAAACTCGTTAACGTGACCAGCGAAAGCTTTACGCCGATTCTGTATTGGGTTCCAGAAACCGCAGATGATGGGCGGCGTGAGTCGTATAAACTTTTTCCAGGGTTTCGGGGTCGAGGCGTCCGAAACCGGGATGGGGTGCGTAGGGTCCTGGATGGGCTTTGTAGCGGGTCACGCTCGCTGCGAATTTTTCTGCTTCTTTCGCGTCCTCCAGATCGCCGGACGGAACAAAAATCGGAGACGTGGGAATGCCCTGCGGGGAATCGCCTTTTAGCAAGCGGGGTAACAGAATGCGTCGCATTAGCGGTCGCAGCGGTGCGAACAGGGAGAGCCAGAGCGGATAGCCGTCGACCCCCGGATCTTGCACCAGAGTCAGATGCCGACAGATCTGGGCCAGATTCCACTTGCCCCGCTGCGTGTAACCGGTCTGCAACAGGGACTGAACTTCATCGACGGCGTCTTCCAATCGGTTGAACTGCAGCTCGCGTAAATCTTCAATCATCAATCCATTTCCCCTTTGTCTGTTATGGGGAACAGCACATACTCACCGTTCTTCTGTTGCAACACCCGTTTTCAGACAGTCACAGTATTAATCTTTTCGCTTCTTTTCTGAAACGGGGAGACCAGAATTTCTTGCATTTTTTGCCAGAAAGGAGAAAGTATCCATTTCCCGCAGATTGAACAATCAGAAATGTGGACATTCGCAATCTGCGGTTTGAGAATTTTGAGGATAGGCGTTCTAACAACCCGTATAATGACGGAGGAACGAGATAAAGCTCGCACCGCATTCCGTCTGACTCTCTGGTCTCATTTAGGATCACTTGATTGACAAACACGTATCTATTTCGGTTGTTCTCGTCTGTAGGACTGCTGGTCTCAATTTTAACAATATCCGGCTCTGCGCAAGACATTCTCCCTGATACACCTGTTCCTGGCAACTCTCTAACACAATCGGTCCCTTCTTCGTCTGTCATAGCCCAGACAGATAAGCTACTGAAAGCTCCCGTCCCTGTTGGAGCAACTGATGCAGATCGTCTCCCGAAATCCACTCTGGTCGAAGACCCCAAACCGGAACTGAAACGCCCCGCCAGTCCGGGAGAGGCGACTGAAGTGCAGATAATGATCTACGTCATTGATATTGATGAAATCAACTCCGCTGACCAGAGTTTTGCTTCCAGCGTCTATTATGAAGCTCGCTGGAATAATCCCTTACTGCTACATCAGGGCCCCGGTCCGCTGCACGTCGATTTGACAAAAATCTGGAATCCGCGTCTGACCATCGTAGGCCAGCAGAATGCCTGGAAGTCATATCCCGAAACCGCAGAAATTCTTCCGGACGGAACTGTCATTTATCGACAGAAGGTCTGGGGACATTTTTCTCAGCCCTTGAATCTGCGCGACTTTCCCTTTGATCGGCAGGAACTTTCCCTCCAGCTGGTGTCACCAGGAATGACCGAGAATCAGGTGGTCATGGTTCCGCTGGTCGATCAACTGGGCAGGACTTCTAAACTTGCAAGACGATTCTCCCTGCCCGACTTTGATATCCTTTCATTTCAGGCGAAAGCCGCCCCCTATTATCCCGACCAGAGACCCATTGGCGTCGCTGGTTTTGAAATGAAAATTCAGGTTGCACGACAACCTGATTATTACATCATGAAAGTCATTCTCCCGTTATGCCTGATTGTGATCATGTCCTGGCTGCCCCGCTGGCTGAATCCGGAACAGTCGGGAACGAATATCGGCATCTCGACGTCAGCATTTCTGACGCTGGTCGCTTATCTGTTTGCGATTACGGTGCTACTGCCCCGCATTTCCTATATCACGCGCATTGATCGGTTCATCATGCTGTCGACTCTTACTG
>JAGQQP010000103.1 GCA_020426085.1 Planctomycetaceae bacterium
CTATCTCCTACGGGTGACTTAAAAATGGCCGCTGCCAATTTTTTTGCGGCACTTAGAAAATTAGATGCATCTGGGATTGATCAGATAGTTGCATTACGGTTACCGGAAAAAGGCTTGGGTAGAACGATTAATAATCGTCTCGAACGAGCAGCTGCATCTTAATCAGCAGTTTGTAATTGCTTGTTTTCGATAGTCCAGAATACACTGATTCAGTGTTGCAAAAAACTGATCCTTTTGAATAGGTTTGGTTGCATAACTGTCACACCCTGCAGCCAGACATTCTTCACGGGCACCACTCATCGTGTGAGCGGTCAAAGCGATTACAGGATAAGGATAGCCCTGTGATCGGAGCTGTTTGGTGGCTGCATATCCATCCAGTTCCGGCATCTGCATGTCCATCAGTATTACATCGAATGGCGATCCTGCTTCCACAGCCTCTTGAGCTTTCTTGATGGCAACCAAACCATTTTCGGCTAGTGTGACAGTATTTCCAGTTTTTTTTAACAAGAAACTGATTAGTTTCTGATTATCAATTCCATCTTCTGCCAGCAGGATATTGTAATTCAATTCAGAGAAGTTGGATTCAGGTTTTTGATTAAATGTATGTTGGCATTCCTCTTCAAATGTCCTCTGGTCGACAAGTTCCTGATCCAGACATCGTCTTGTTTTTACAGTTACTGTGAACGTCGTTCCGTTACCAAACTCACTTTTAACTGAGATTTCACCACCTAAAATCTGTGTCAGGCGTTTGCAGATTGTCAGACCAAGACCTGTTCCTCCGTATTGCCGTGTTGTAGAGGAATCTGCCTGCATAAATGGCTGGAATAGACGAGAGATCTGTTCTGCCGTCATTCCGATACCTGTATCAAGCACATCAAATTTGATTACAGGTTCGTCTGTATCGATAGATGATGCGGAAACAATCAGTTGCACGTGACCTTGTCTCGTAAATTTAATTGCGTTGCTCAGAAGATTGATCAGAATTTGACGAAGTCTGACAGGATCGCTTTGAATCCAACGGGGAATGGATCCATCGATTATGACCGAGAGCTCAAGGCCCCGGTCGATTGCACGAATATCCATCAAAGTTTTGACATCATCCAGTAACTCAATCAAGGAGCAATGGATATCTTCTACTTCCAGTTTATCCGCTTCAATTTTAGAAACGTCCAGAATGTCGTTGATCAACTCCAGCAGGTACTCACCGTTTTTCTTAATTGTATCAATGTGCCGGTTCATTTCCGGGTCATCGTTGCGCTGTCTCATAATTTCCGCAAAACCCAGAATTGCTGTCATTGGTGTTCGAATTTCATGACTCATATTTGCAAGAAATGAACTTTTAATATGACTTGCCTTTTCAGCGTCCTGCTGCGCGATGACGAGGTCTTTAACCATATGGTTAAAAGCTTCAGCAAGTCTTCCAATTTCATCTTTCGAATCAATCGAGATTCGGTGGTCCACATTACCTGCTGCGATAAGCTCTGCACTATTTGATAGCTCCAGGATTGGAGAGACAATTCCACGTGAGATCATCCAGGCTAATAATAATCCGAAAAATGTTCCCAAACATGCTAATATTCCAATTACTAACTTAGCTGATTGGATAGATGAATCTGCGTGGTGAGTTGTATTTACAGTTTTTAAATGTATCAGTGGGTGAGCCTGATTCTGTAGAAGAGCATCAATCGAGTCCAGATTCTGTTCAAATAAGCTTAATAATTCTTCGATTTCATCCGTGATCGCGACGACTTGATTTCCGTAAGTAGTTGCCTTTTCAAATTTATCATCAATAATTTTTATCTTCTGAAACTCTGTGTGATTCGAAATAACATCAAGATATCTGGATTCAAACATTTTAAATTTTTGTTCCGCGTCTAATATACGCGAAAGTAAGGTTTGGTTCTGTTTGACAATGTATTCTTCTATCGACCCAAAAGCGATATTCAGGTATTTTTCCATATTATAGCTCGCTTCTGCTTTCTTAAGCCCATCATCAGACTGATCATCAATTGATACCTGTTGCGCGCGATCAATCAATCGGTTGATTAGACTGACATGGTTTATAAAAACAGTCAAAGCTGCATCTCGCCTGTCAGTCAGATCAATTATCTGAGAGGCCCGTTGATTGTATTTTTCATACATCGTCGAGATATTTTTGCTTAAAAGCAATTCATCATTCGATTTTGCCAGTGTCTGATAGCGTAAAAAATTGTCTGTGAAATCATCCCGAGAATTTATCAATTTTGTCAGATGTTTCTGGTCTCTGTCACGAACGTAGTCTAATACGGCGCGGGCGATCTCTCCCGCTTTGATTTCCATTTCTAGAATGGATTCATCAAGAGGTTCGTCTACATTAACCAGTTGAGATATATCTTGATTTATGAGCGAAATCTGGAACCAGGTTACTATTCCACTAACAACCTGAATTAGTACCAACAAGCCAAATGCAAATTTGAGACGATCAGAGATCGACAATTTTCGCAATTTGGAAGCTATTCTGGGAAATGATTTCAAGGTATTCATTCGCTTGCTGGAAAAACAGAGACTTTGACTTGGAAATAGGATTTTATTTCTTCAGGCACATAGTTAAAGAAATAGAATATATTCCTACACGCTGGAATCGAGGCAAAACCCTCCTTAGAACTTTATGCTGAGAAAAATCGTGATGATTTAAGAAAATACATTCATCACAAAAAAAGAAAATAAGATTTGAGAAAGTATGAGACTTTCAGGTTGAAGCGATCGTAACAGCCAGGAGGTGGATTAAATACGATGCTGAAAAGAGGGTTTGTTGAGTTGTTTTCTATGGTAATAAAAAACGCCAGCACCGTTCAGAGGGGGGTGAACGATACTGGCGGTCAACAAAAATCTGGTTTTCTAATTGAAAGACTGGAGTGATCTGAGGCCCGATATTTAATTCGGCAAAATAAAATATAGGAAACAGATCAGATCGACCTCAATTTTAACCAGATAGATTCAAAGTTGCTTGCTCTTGAGAGGTAACTTAGTCGTGAATCTGATAATACCAGCTAGCACTACACTAGATATTGTTTTTATCAGGTCAGTATAAGTTATCGTATTGTTCTTGAGGTAAACCCTAGAAGAAATAGAAAATCGACGTTTAAATCGATTGTCTATGATTCCCGGATCATTTCTGGAATGTCGATTATGACGGTAGAATCGCTGGTGACAAAGCGAGCGATTTGAAGTCAGGCTCGTACAAGACAATGGGATTTGATTTCAGCTGCTATTTCGCTGAGTGGTAGAACTTTATCGGCGAGACCTGAGCCGACGACAGCTGCAGGCATTCCCCAGACTACACTCGATGCTTCGTCCTGAGCGATGATCGTGCCTCCAGATCGCGCGATATCGAAACTGCCTTCGATACCATCTTCTCCCATTCCAGTTAACATAACAGCCAGTGTCGCATTTCCAAAATGCTCTGCAGCTGACCTGAATAACGGGTTCACAGAAGGTCTACAGAAATGTTCAGGCGGATCTTGACTTAATAATGTAACTTTTTGACCGTTTTGTTCGCCGATGAGCAGATGACTTCCACCAGGAGCAACATAGGTTTTATGTGAGTCAAGTGGTTCATTATGTTTGGCTTCGACTGTAGTTCGACCACTGTCTTTCTGAATATGTGCTGCCAGGATTTCTGTAAATCCCGGGGGCATATGTTGTACGATGAGAATCGGGATAGGTAAGTCGACTGGAATCTGCGGTAAGAGTTCAGCTAGTGCTTTAGGACCACCAGTGCTGGTTCCAATTACAAGGACTTCTGGTTGTTTATAGAATTTAATATTTTTATTGAATAATTTCTTTTGTTCTGTATCAGTTTGCTTTGTTTTATTCTGAGTGGTGACGTTCTTATTTGAAGCGGGTATTGTTTTTGTGAGTGCTGTTTTCTTTGAACCAACGGCTTTGATCATCATGACCAGTTCCTGGGAGAGCACACGAATACTTTCAGCGGCACTGGAAGTTTGTGGCTTTGCGACACACCCTATCGCACCCAGGGAAAGCGCTTTAACTGTCGTTTCTGCACCTTTAGAAGTTAAGCCACTCGCCATTATGACGGGGATATCGCTAAATCGATGTTGAATTTCCTTCAGTGCAGTTAATCCATCCATCACTGGCATTTCAACATCTAAAATTACAACGTCAACGGGATGCGACTTCATCCAGCTTAACGCACATTCCCCATTCATTGCTGTACCGGCAACTAAAATATCAGGATCTTGCTCAAGGGCTCTGGAAATCAAACCACGGATGACGGCAGAATCGTCAACTACGAGAACGCGAATAGGGTCAGATGACATGATAATTTCCTAGTGTTTCACAAACTCAAATAGGCTCGGTGTATATGGGAAGGGCGTTGAATAAATGGATTTGCTTCAACCGGATTACTCTTTTAAAAGATAGGTCAGATATTTTACACTCGTGAAATTGTCATTCATTTTTTGAAAACTATTTAAGGACAGGTGCTGGAACCATTTCTTTATTCGCTATAATCGGAAGGTCGGAAAGAGATCTTTATAAAACTGCATTCTCATGTTCACTGGTTTGCTCAGCCAGCATACTTTTTTTAGGAACGCCCATGCCGGTTCATCCTCAAGTAGCTCAATACCTGGAAGAAGTTTCAAAAGTAGATTTACCTCCTTTTGAGGAAATGACTCCAGAATTCATACGGAGTACACTTACTCCATCACCAGAACCACATCTACCGTCCAGCAGTATTGAAAATCGATCAATTCCAGTGAACGGTACGGAAATACCAATTCGAATCTATACGCCACCTGAAGCGCTAGTATTAAATCAAGAAGAAATGCCAGCCCTTGTTTTTTTCCATGGAGGTGGCTGGGTGATGGGGACGTTAGATGCCTATGATGGAGTATGCCAGGATCTAGCCGGTACTGCAGGTTGTAAAGTAATTTCTGTAGATTATCGTATGGCACCGGAATTTACCTACCCGGTTCCATTTGACGATTCTTATTCAGCAACAGAATGGATTTCGGCTCATGCCAGTGAGCTAAGCATTGATCGAAATCAAATTGCGGTTGCCGGTGATAGCGCAGGTGGAAATCTTGCGACTGCTGTTGCTCTCAAAGCGAGACAGTCGGAAACTTTGAATCTGGTTTATCAGTTACTGGTTTACCCTGTGACAAATTATCAGTTTGATACAGAATCATATCAGAGTTTTGGTACTAACTACTTTCTTACAAAACGAGCGATGGAATGGTTTTGGGATCAGTATCTGCCTGATGAATCTGCCGGCAGGGAAATCTATGCGTCTCCTCTCCGCTGTAAAGACTTGACTGGAATGCCGGATGCTCTCGTGATTACCGCAGGGTATGATCCACTTTACACTGAAGCAGTTCAATATATCGAATTGTTGCGAAAATCTGATGTGAATGTGGAACATTTAAACTATGCAGATATGATCCATGGTTTTTTCAGACGGTCCGACCTATATGACCGTGCTTTTGAAGCAGTACAGGCAGCGGGGCAGAAATTGAAACAGAGATATTCTCGTATCTAAGCTTGTAGACAAGCATTTTATTCTTCTGCTGCAATCTGATGGAAACGACCAGCTATCAGGATTTGCAGAATAAAACAGCAGATCAGACTTAGGTAAAATGCAGGCAGCAATACACCTGCTTCACCAGAAGTTTCCTGGAACATTAGATAGAAAAGATGTAATAGTGGCGTAGCGCAAGATTCCACAAGGATAAATGTGCCAATCGCAAATGCCAGTGCTCCCCAACGTACCACAAGTGAGTAATATGCTAATAAATGCAGAAATATGCAAAATTGGATGATCGTCAGAGGAACCAACAAGTATAAACCAGAGCTTGTAAGATACGTAAAGCTTTCTGGCACAATTAATATGATCAAAATTATGGTGAAGCTAATCGGTATCAGGGAAAGGATGATTCCTCCAACTTTCTCATAAGCGATGCGCAACAGCGAACATGGTAGAATCGACAGGAGCGGAATCATTTTTTGTATTCGCTCTTCTCGAAAGATACGTGAAGTATAGATCGTGCATTCCACAACAAAACTGACGAACAATAACAGAAGCGATGTACTTACCAGCTCTTTCCATGTGAAGGTCTGAGTTGAACTGAAATTAGTATATTGGTCAAGTAGTATTCCTCCAGTTACCACGATGATACTCATTGTCGGATACAGAATCAGCTTCAGCAGACTTGCTCTCATACCACCGCCTGAGAATTGGAACTCCTTCCAGGCAAACGGATTTGTTCCAGGCCGGGAATTCATGAATCGTTTAAGTGGTTGTTTTTTTCGACTACTTGGCTCTTTTGCTGTTCTTTTATCAGTACAAAGATCAAAGATAAACCAGGCTATAATAAAGAACAAAATCCCTACTGAAACATTACTGATGACTTGCGAGCTCAGAATAGAACCCGAGTAACCGGTTGTCAGAATCTGCCTGATTTGTTCAATGACAGAGTGTTCCTGGCTGATTTCAAATAGATACTTGCTGCTACTGGAAATAGAGTCTGTTAAAGAGAGGTATCCACGATTTTGAAGATTGACAGTGAGGTGATATTGAAGTGTTGGAAATAAGAAGTAGAAAAATAGTGCTGTAATCACCAGGGCAATTGCTTCGCCAGATCTTTTAGCATAGACCGAACAAAGTAAAGCAAAGTTTGAGATCAGAATAATATATCCGATCAAAGAGGTTAGTGTTGCATAAATTTGTAGTGGAGTGATCCCTCCTAATGAAACTGAGAGCAGTAAAAAAGGAAGTTGCCCCATTAAAAGCAAAATTACGCGTAATGCTCTAACGCTGGATTTTCCAGTTAACAGGGCGAGGGTGTTGATTCCGGCCAGCTTTAATAAAGGTAGTGTTTCTTCTTCTTTTTCCTCCGTGATTGCAGTAGAGAAGAATCCAATTCCAGCTAATGTTACCAGCCAGAAATTTAACCAGATGATTTTAGTAAAAAAATCCAGACCGGGTGAGCCAATTCGAGAACTGGTTATCCAGGATGAGAAGAGAATACAGAACACGACTCCAATGCAAGCAAAGCGAAGCACGTGTGTCTTTTTATCTCTCGTATCTTTTTTCAGCGCAAAGCTGGCAAAAATGAATGACCCTCTCAAGCCGCACCTGTTTCCTCAAGTTAGTGTTTAGCCGCCGTGTTCAGACAGTGGAATGTCAATCGAATAGATAATCAAACCTTCTTTTTTGAAGATTTCAGGTGTCTCAGGAAATAAAGAGTCTGGTGCCTTAGCAACAACGAGGAGTTTTCCTCGATGATCTGGCCAGCTGATATTCTGATTTATCTTGTCTGATGACACATTTAATGATTTCTGTACAAGTATTGGGAAAAACTGTTCAGAGGAAAACTCTTGTTTCTTGTCGGTTGGTCTGACAAAAGGCAGAAATCGGTTTGTTTTGATATAACGTGTATCGAAAAGTGGGTTTTCAATCAGTAAAGGGAACAGCTTCCTGGATTTTCCAGAATAGATTAATTGATTATTTTCCTCACTCAATTCATATATTTTTGAACCAAATACAAAATGTGCCTGTTCAATCTGCTGGGGAAATTCTTTACGGATATCAAGTGAAAGTGCTTCCAATCCTGATTCATTTGCAAGGAATGATGCTAAATTTGTATCGAGCAATGATTTTGAAATTCTTGCACGATGGAAATAAGTTCGGAAAGAATTCGGGGGAATATCAATCTGTATATGTCCATTGTTTCCACTGGTGGTGAATCCATTTACTTTGGAATAGGGCTGACATGTTGAATAGATATGCGATTCTCCTGCATGGCTAATTTTAAAATTTCCGCCAGATACGATTCCCAAACTGGACCATTCAGAAATGTTTATTTTTTGATCAGGTAGAATTTCAGCAACGATCAGAGAATGAATTTGGGAAGTTTGGTTTGTGCTATATTGTCCTACGAAGAGAAATATGAAACAAAACAGAAGTGTGCTGAGCCCATAGATAATATAAAACGTTCGATATTGTTTCGAATATTTTGTGATCAGGTAATAAACTGGTCCGACAATGATCAAATAAATAAATGAAAGAAGAAATATCAGATACCAGATTTGTTGTGGCTTACTGATTTCAGTCAAGGTTGCCAGCAATTCTTCATCGAAGTTTTGATAATACGTGTTTCTGTACGTAGAAGAGGGATATGCGAGATCTGTTCCTGATATTTGATTATCCCTATTTATTTCGATTTTCGGATTCACTGAATTATGTGTGTCTATATTGATTAACTGTTTTAACTCTGTTGGTGAAAGATCACTCAATTTATGTTGATGGAAATAAATGACTCCATTTCCATAATATGCAGGAGAAGTCTGTCGTTTTAGTGGACCAAATGAATCGGGAAATAACAGCGGATCGCCATTCGAATTATTAAATAGATGCAGGATTCCTCCTGAATGGATCCAGTCTAAAAAGGCTTCGCGACGAGTTTTTTCCCATCTGGGTATGTGATCCAAGATCATCGTCTGTAAAACATCGGTAGCGCCTGAAAGGGGGGGGAAGATATCTTCCGGAAACTGTTTCACGCCTGATATCACCGTATTCAAATTTTCGGGAGTGACCAGTTGAATGATTGATTTTTCAGGTATGGGGCGGGGAGCAAGGAAAGTTTGAGAATGCTTCATCTCATTTTGAGTCCAGCTTAGACGCCAGTTACCATTAAAGTCCGTGAAATAGGGATAATACTGGATCCATTTTTTTTCGAATGGTGCAATATAGATGTTTGTTGCAAGGGCAATATCAATCTGCTGTCCCCGAAATGATTCCTGATGAAATTGAACTTCACCTTCAAATGGCTCGGGATCTGGATTTTCGATCAGCACCGTCACAGGGTTAATGTGAAAAGCAGTGAGACGATCATTAAATCCCCACCGTATGTCATGGATTTCTATAGCTTCGGCCACCTGTTCGTTCACAGCAACGAAAATCAATGGCGCTAATAACCATTTCATATATGAGTTAGCTAGATCCATATTTTTAAACTCTAGAGTGCATCGCACTTAGACAGAATGTCTCTCTGTCTGTGCTATTCGAGCCAATAGGCCTCGGAGACACTACGGTAAAGCTGGCACCGTCTAATAGTCTCCGATCAAATTGGAGTCGTTCCGGTTGGCAAGATTTTTAAGAATCGCATCGTCAGTCAACTGGCTGATATATTTAACAGACCCATCTCCAAAACAAAAATGTGCGCCTTCAGAATGAAAGCTTGAAAATCCACCTACTTTCAGTAGGGATAAGCGTTCTTCAGGAGTTAATTCGTGTTTTTCACTGATTGATTCATCAGACAATTCTGAAAAAGATTGCATTTCATAATCACCCATTCCGTCTAATTCGGGATTTACCTCAAAAAAATATTCACCCCTTCTGCCATATTGAGATCTTGAACCAAAACTATTCGAGGTAGATGTATTGGAATTTATTGGGTGCCCCATGTTTCTGAGAGTGGAAGAAGTTCCGGATGCCCAGCTTAAAAATCCACCATCACTGGCTTCACCAATGAATATTGTATGTGAACGACCATCTTTCAAATCTTTCTCTCGAATGCTACTGTTTAAAAACAGGACACCATTATTGTTGAAATCGATAGGTGACTCCGAGTCATTATGGCAGCCCATATAGTTCCAGGTATCGTTGGGATTAGACGGACAATAAAATCCCGGTATGAAATGATTGATGATTTTGCGATTTGTGAGATCGTAAACTCCATATTGGAAGTCGTATCCAATGAATGCCGCTTTTTCATCCAGGTGCGGCAATATCTGAATCAACCAGCCTACGTGATAACCAACAGGTTGATTTAGAATCGGGCCGGTAGAATTAACTGTTCCAGAAGGGAGAACACGATGTGCCATCTGGTAATTTTGCATCGCCAGACCGATTTGCTGTAGATTATTTTTACAGGTCGCAACCCGTGCTGCTTCTCGGGCCTGCTGTACTGCCGGCAATAGAAGTGCAATCAGAATTGCGATGACGAGGATCACCGTGAGCAATTCGATCATGACGAAACCGGACCGACGTACTGACCTGTCACTGTATAATTTCATGATTCAGCAACTGTTTTCAGGAGTAATAAAATACAGATAATACATTAAAATTCTGAGAGGAGCTGGCCATCGTGTCGATTTGCCAGGGCT
>JAGQQP010000104.1 GCA_020426085.1 Planctomycetaceae bacterium
ATATGCTGCCACTCGAATCAGCGGCGAATGGCCTGCTGCCACAAGTCTATTTTGTGAAGAGCAATAACGGCTGGGATGTTTTGAAGTACGAAGATTCGAAGACGTTCATCGAAAACCCCAACCAGAGAAAACGCCACAATCTGCAAGGCCCGATCGATGATGCATTCACCCTGCCTTTCGTTTGCGTCAAGGGAACCGGCACTCCCTGGACTCCACAACTCAATGAGTGGTCGACTTCGGTATTATCTCTCTTTGAAAAAGAATTTGATAAATGGCTGAGAGCTGAAGTTCCTGTCATCAAAGATACTGAAGTCACCGATCAGGTGATTCAGGATAAAAATCTGATTCTGTTTGGCGATCCGGGCTCCAATGCCGTCATCGCCAAAGTATTGGAAGATCTGCCAGTCGAATGGACCAAAGATCAGATTACGGTTAATGGTAAAAAATATGACACGCAAAATCATGGCGTCGCCCTGATCTATCCAAACCCGTTAAATCCCAATCGCTATGTTGTGATCAATTCCGGTCACACGATGCATGAGAAAGATTTCCTGGCTTCGAATTCCTGGCTCTTCCCCAAACTGGGAGATATTGCCGTCATTCAATTTCAAAAGCAAAAAGACGGCACCTTTAAAAATGAAACCGTCTGGGCAGAACTGTTTGACAGCAACTGGGAATTACCCTGAACCAGCGAGTTCACGGAGTCGTCCTGGCAGAAATCTGATGATATTTTTGGATTGGGGACTGCGCGGACTGCCCATTCTACTAACATCTTCGGACTGAATTGACATCGATCACGATCTCTGAAGGTACGATTACTGCCCAAACCCCGCCTCCAAAATCACCATAAGCCCATACACCCAAAAGCCTTACAGACACATCCACTTAAAGCTCCCTTTCAGATCAAACGAGAATGGACCCAGGCTTTATCATTCTCCCGGTTGTCATCGATTGAATCTTGAATCGATCTTGCTTCATTTTATGATTTTTCATAAAACGCGTGTCCTGTCTTTTCAAATACTCGTTACGGAATCAGTCTCAGCCTGATTCACAAACTCCCTTCACCTGATTCAACGTTTGGCACAAGTATCGTGCTCCTCCATTAATTGAGCCCTTTACCTCAATGATCCGGGCAAAAAAATGAAGTATTTTCGGTTCAGCATGGTTTTCCCTGCTGTATTAATCTTTTTATCACTCAATGGCTGCAGCTCTGCACCAGGCAAACAGACGATGGCCTGGAAAGCTCCCGCTACGCCATGGAAGTGGGGAAAGTCATTTACATCAAAGCCGAAAAGTAAAGAGCCCGACGAAAAAGAAGCAACGGTCGCTGTCGCCGATCAATCAGTGGAAAACGAGCCAGCCCTAAAAATTGAACTCGCCGCTGATGACAAGCCCCCCGCCAAAGTCGTCACCCATAATGCGGAACTGCTTGCTTACATCAATGAAGAACTGAAAGACGCTTCACCTCAGGAACGGAGTCAATACCTGAGCAGCTTTAAGGGCGTCGATCCGGAAATGATCAAGAACATTCTCCGTACCCGGAGAATGGTAAACAGCATGCAGCAGGAGCAACTTGCGAAGAGCGATACTGCTTCCCTTTCACAGGTTTCTCTCCCCGGACTGGGACATAGTGAGCCAGGCGATGCTGATGCTCCCATCATCCAGGCCAGTGTTCAACAACTTCCCCCTCCTGGTCAGATTGCACCTGGTGTGAACCAGCCGGCCACGTCATCTAATCCGGTTCAGCTTGGAAATCTGGAAGGGATCGGTGCCAGTCCTGAAAACGGGGTGCCTGCAATGAGCCCCAATCAGGCCCAGGCTTATTCAGCATCACAAACTATCAGTCAGGGACTCAATCATATTCCCGTTGTAGGTCCCTTAAAAAATCGCCTGTCGACCGCATTTCAACAGGGAACCTCTGCTTTACAAAGTGGAATCTCTCGAACGAGCACGGCGATCATCGGACAGCAGGATAATGCCCCGCAAACGTTACCCCCTTCCAATCAGCAAATGCAACCTGCAGTTCCACAGACCGTTGAACTGGCAGCGCCTACCGGCTATGCAAACCAGAATTTATCAAATCTGTCTTCCGCAGATCAGTTACAGCAGTTGATCTCTGTGGCCGAAGCAGAAATCTCTCAACTGCAACCAGGCTCTACTCCGTCAGAAAAGCAACATTACATTGAACGGCACGTCTATATTCGCATGCTCTACCTGATGGCGAATCAGCATGAACGTGCTCTTGAGGCGATCCCCGGAATTGATCCCGCCGACCAGGAATTCTGGCAGCAGACCTTCTGGGCCGTTGCCAATTACTTTGACCAGGAAGCGATTCCCAATCAAGCGGACAGGGCAACACAGACGGTGACACAACTGCGTCAGGCAACCGCAAGACTGCAGGAGAAAGCCAACCTCTCACTGAAAAACGTTGCCTTCTGTCATAAGATCAACAGTTTTGGAAGTTACGAACGCTTTGAACGCGACGAGTACACTCCCGGACGTCCGGTGCTCGTCTATTCTGAAATTGAGAACTTCACCAGCGAACTGACTGCTGATGGCATGTATCGCACACTGCTCAAATCCAAAATCCAGATTTTTAAAGCAGGCAGTAATGGAGACCTGGTGGCAGAGATTCCCTTTGATACCACAGAAGATCTCTGCCGTAATGTTCGCAAAGATTACTTCCACAGTTATAAGTTTGAAATCCCCAGAAATATTTCGCTGGGCCCCCATGTCATGAAACTGACCGTGGAAGACGAAATCAGCCAGAAAGTGGCGACCTATACACAAAACTTTACAGTTCGGTAGGTCCTCAATGCGACACAGCTACCCGGTGAATCATTCCTGCTTTGACAGCACAGTCACAGCGTCTGCCAGCCTCGCTTCTTCCACCCGGCAGACATCCGCGAACGCCTTTCGCTGGAACTTTCTGATCCGTTCCCTGCAGGACGACCAGCTTCAGTTTCACTCCGGCTCGGAAGTCGAAACCCGACGGACGTTAAAAATGGCAAAAGTGGAGGCAGTACTGTTCGTGGCCGACAGCGCACTTTCCACACGAAAAATCGCACAACTCGCAACCCTCGCCAATGCCAGCGAGGCTAAAGATTTGATTGACCAGCTCAATGCGGCACTCGAAGAGTCACACTCTGCATTTCATATCAAACGTGTCGCCACGGGTTACCAGATGATGACACAGCCGCAATTTTCATTCTGGCTGAATAAGCTGCACCAGAGACAGGCGGCGCTGAAACTCTCACCTCCCGCCATGGAAACGCTTGCGATCGTCGTGTACCGGCAACCCATCACTCGGGCTGATATTGAATCGATCCGTGGTGTGCAGAGTGCTGAAATGCTGAAACAGCTGATGGATCGCGGGTTGGTTAGAATCGGCGGAAAAGATGACTCGCTCGGTCGCCCGTTTCTTTACGAGTCGACACGCAAATTCCTGGAAATCTTTGGTCTGAAAAATCTGGATGATTTACCCATGGGTGAAACACTGCGTATCAGACCGGAAAAACCGGAACAAACCACTGAAGAAAATGAAGAGGAAACAGATCTGGAAGCTGTTTCTGAGGATGAAGCAGACATCGACGAGGTCGTTGATGAAATCGATTCTGAAGATTTTTCAGACGACGAAGACGAAGATCTTTCTGCCGCCTGATACAGAGGCGACCGGCTATCGAACCCGTATCAAGTCCTCTGTTCTTCTCTGCTGTCTTGAGATAGCATCAATCTTGTCCCAGCCCTCACCCACGGTCCAGCGGTAGTTGAGAATACGCCGACCATTCACCTGTTCGGCTCTCAGCCAGAGCTCTTTTCCCTTTAAAGCTTCTGCATTGGGAATGTAATACAATTTCCGGTCCTGCCCATGTTTCAGTTCGGTAATAAATCGTTGCATACGCTTCATGTTCGGTATAAACAGACTACAGCGAAACTGCAGTGTCTCCAGCGGCGAAGTGTTGTTGACAATCACCTGTTCGATTTCCAGTACATTCCCCTCGATTTTCCGGTCTGTTACCTGAACCATAATATCGCCCAGCCCCACGTGATAAGACCTGTGGACCCGAATCGAATATTTACGTTCTGCAAAGATATCAAAATCAATGGAAACATCCTTCTTGCCCAGGCTGGCATTGGAAGGCAATGTCATGAAAGTTTCCAGTCGGAATTTTTCCCCGGCACCGGTATCGAAAACCCATTCCTGTGGTTCCACTTCCCATCCCCGGGGTACATTCAATACCGCTTTTCCACGCACGCTCTGCATGAATGTATTTTTCCCCAGCACCGCATCTGCATGGCCTCCGTATTCACTTCGAGATTTACCGATCTCAAATTGAGCCGCCAGCCGCCAGTTGGCAATCTGTTGATTACACTTCCGCAGAATCATGGGAGAAGAAGTGACCGGTAACGTATGACGACGCGTGCTGGAATCACGCTCCAGAGAAATGCGTTTCCCCCAGATATCAGTGGCCACCACATCTTCACCCAGATAAATCACCTCTTCAGTGGGTTCCTCATTCCAGACGACGATGATCGCCTCATCATCTCGCATAAAGACATGATTGGTACTCTTGTTAGGCATATTGAAGGAACCCTGATATCGCGCCCCCTGCAACGCAATCGCCATAGTTCTCCAAGGCAGAAACAATAAGGTTGGTGAGCCATTTCGATTGAGTAATCCAAACTGTTCGTCGAATACTGATGACGCGAAAATCGCATCTGCCCCAAGGTACTTTGCAGTTACCATGCGTTTTGCAAGATCAATCCCCCGCTCTTCAGCCGTGTATTGATCTTTGGGTAGCGGAGTGAGTGTCACCCAGCGCGGGCTGCCACCAGGAGACAAACGGGCATTCTGAAGCTCACGTGCCAGCTCTACTGGGGAGAGTCGTTCGGCATTATTAATGGACACAAAACTCTGGGGCATGCTGTCTGTCGGCAGAGGAGTCTTCCAGTCCCAGTGAATGCCGACATGGGTATCCCGCCCGATCAGATCCAGCTGCGACTTCACTTTTTTCAAGGTTTCATTGAGATTCTGCAGCCCGATAAAACTGTTATCATCATCGCCTCCCAACTGCCAGTAATTCACCAGCGAAGTGTAGCGGGCAAAGACCTCTTCCAGCGAGGGAGACCAGAAACTCGAAGGCATTGTGAAAATCCCACTCACTCCCAGCCAGTCTTTTGCAAACTGTGATCGCAGTTTTTTCGGGGGATGGTTCAGCAGTCCCACAGGAGTGATTCCCCGACTGGAAAACTGGTCCAGCATTTCAGCAACCTGACTCGTGCGATGGATATCAGCGGATTCCATGACATTCCAGAGCGGATATTTGATCCAGTTAATTCCTGCCTGAGCTGCAATCTCCGGCAGTTCTTTGACAGGTAGATCTTCGTCTTCCTCAGAGATCGTCCAGCCAAATTCACCTGTAGACCTGGGGGTAACCAGATCAATCACGGCAAAGGTCGTTTTCTTTTCCAGAATGGACTTCTGATCCCTGACCAGTTTGGATCTGACTTCATAAAAGCCATACTCCATCGGCTGTAGACGCCAGACCTCCGTATGATTATTGCCATCGAGTAAACGGCTATTTTCAACAATCTTGACATCTTCCGGTCTGGTGACGAGCGCCAGAGAAGAGTCTGCAATGTGTCGATTCGAATTGTCAACCAGTTCCAGATCCAGTCGATACTTGTTATCCGGATTCAAGCCGCTGATGCGACTGCTCACCCGGATCTCAGCAGAATGATCCACAAAATGGCGATGGTAATTATTGAGAATATCCAACTGGGGTAAGCTGCCTACCCACAGATCATCAAACCAGATATCCCCTGAAATATCTTTCTGATCGTTATGCGCGACATGACAACCTAGCACAATGAACCGGACATTTGCCTGGGGAGTCAATGGCCCCAGCGTCACTTCAACCCAGTCCTTATGGGTTCCTGATACAGGGCGGCTGACAAAATGCTGAACGCGTTGCCGCTTATGATCCAGAAAGGAAACCGAAATCAACGCAGCGTCATGAACTAATCTTTGAGTTTTGACATAGCCGCGGAATACGTAAGCATGATCCGCGTCGATTTTCTCAGGAGGCGAATAAATCGTGGCATGCCCCCCGTTCACCGCAATGTGCAGACTCTGCTGACCTGTATGCCCCAGATTCCGATCGATTTTCACATCGACATATTCCGGGTATCCGGGCCCCCTGCGTCTCGACCAGTCATCCGGCAGATCGTCGAAGTCCTGGTCCTGCCTGGTTTCAAACGAATAAGACAGAACGGGTAACGTATCTTCCACGAGATTACCCTCAACAGGTAAACCGGCGAGTAATGCAAGGTAGCAGGTCGCAAGCGATGACAGTATCATGGAAGGTTTCCGAACGGGATTGTTTCTCTTGAATCAAGATCGACCATTTTTTGGTGGAATCTCAATCAGGAAGAGGCCGATAAAGCCCATTTTCCGGATCCTGATCTGATAACGCGGAGAGATCATTCTCTTTTCACAGACAGTTAGATAAACTTTGCCAGTCAATCCGATTGCCGCAGTTATTCCGCACAGTTAAAATGACAGAAAACAGCTTGATTTAAGGAAAATAATGTCACGCTTTAAACTCGCAGTTGCGACCCGCACTTTTGGCCAGCCCGTCAAACGCGCTATTAAAACAGCCGCTCAGATCGGTGCGCGCGGAGTGCAACTCGACGTTCAAAATGAGATCACACCTGCTTCATTTGGCGCCTCCGGAGAACGACAGTTTCGCAAGCTGCTGGAAGAATTCAACCTGTCGGTGGCCTCACTCCGACTACCGGCCCGTCGCACACTCGTTGACCCCGAATTCCTTGATGAACGCGTCTCACAAATCCGCTCTGCCTTGGAATTCGCCTGGCGGATGAAAGCCCCCTGCCTGATCATTCATCCTGGAACAATACAGTCTACAGACAACAGTAATTTTCCGATGATCTGTGAGGTTCTGAATGATCTCGCACGTCATGCCTCACACATTGGTACCGACCTCTGCATCGCCTGTGAACGGAACTCTTCTGCCGTCATCCGGGAATTACTCTCTCATGTCACCGCCGGGTTCATCGGCATCGACTTTGATACTGCTGAAATGGTTTATACGCGCCAGGATCCTGAAAAAACGATTCGTGAACTGTATTCCTGGATCAAGTCTTACCGGTTGCGCGACGCCGTGCGGGAAATGGATGGAGAAGGCTCTGAAGTCCCTCTCGGGAAAGGCATGGTCATGTGGGATCAGTTCCTGCCTCTGGTCCTGGAAACCGGTTACCAGGGATGGCTGACCGTGGATCGCACTCAAGGTGAAAGAAAGCTGGAAGATTGTCGCAGCGGCATTTCCTATCTGAACTCACTGCTCCCCTGATCTTCTGATTCTCATAATTGATCGCGAGCTTATGTCACTTGCAGAACCTGAAATACTTTCCGTTACCGAAACTACTCGCCAGATCAAAAATCTGGTAGAGGCGAACTTCCCTTACGCGTGGGTGGTCGGAGAAATTTCCAATTGTACCTTCGCCAGCTCAGGCCATGTCTATCTGACTTTGAAAGACGATTCCGCCCAGTTGAGAGCCGTTATCTGGAAACGTACTGCCTCACGATTGAAGTTCCAGATCGAAGATGGCATGGAAGTCGTCGCAGCCGGCCCCGTCGAAGTGTATCAGGCGCGGGGAACTTATCAGCTGAATATTGAGCAACTGCTTCCACAGGGTGTGGGTGCATTGGAATTAGCGTTTCGCCAGATGCAGGAAAAGCTGGCAGCGGAAGGGCTGTTTAATCCCGAGCACAAACAACCGATTCCCCAGTTCCCGCGAAAAATTGCCCTGGTAACCAGCCCCACCAGTGCGGCTGTGCGCGACATGCTGCAGGTCATCACACGACGCTGGAAAGCCGCCGACCTGGTCATCGTACCCGTTGCCGTGCAGGGTGAGGGAGCCGCCGAACAGATTGCCGCGGGAATAGAGACAGCCGCCCGTATTCCCGGAGTAGACACCATTATCACCGGACGCGGTGGGGGCAGCCTGGAAGACCTGTGGGCCTTCAATGAAGAAGTGGTAGCCCGCGCCATCTTTGCCTGTCCGATTCCCATCATCAGCGCAGTCGGGCACGAAATTGATATCAGTATTGCCGACCTGGTCGCAGACCGTCGGGCATTAACACCGAGTGAAGCGGCAGAACTCTCTGTTCCGCTGCAATCCGATGTTCTGGCGACGTTGACGCACTGGCAGAACCAGCTCGTCACCAACCTGAAACAACGCGCGCGGCAGGTTCGCCTGCAACTCGATGCGATTGCCGCCCGCCCTGCTTTGACCCGCCCGTTCGATATGATTCACCAGCGGGCTGCACAGGTCGATGAACTGGATCGCAGACTGAAACGCAGCACTCGTGAAATGATTACCCGACTTCAGACGGAAACGCGGCATCTGGCCTCGGCTCTCGATGCTTTGAGTCCCCTCAAAGTTCTGAACCGGGGATACAGTATCACCCGCAGGAAAACAGACAATGAACCCTCACAATTACAAATTGTAAAATCAATCAGTCAGGTAAAGTCCGGCGAAGTGCTTCACACGCGCCTCTCCGACGGCACAATTATCAGCCAGATACAGGAAACCCGGGAAGACGCCTGATGGATTCCTGACACATTTCATCATCAGTAAATTTTTTAATACCAAAAGATCTTAGTCATGGCAAAGAAAAAAGCAGCACAGACAGAAGCACCCCTCTTCGAAGAATCACTGGCAGAACTGCAGGAGATTGTCTCTACCCTGGAAGAAGGAACTGCAGGTCTGGAAGAATCGATGGAACACTTTGAACGCGGAGTGAAACTGCTCCGTTCGTGTTATCAGTCTCTGGAATCAGCCGAGCAGAAAATTGAAATCCTGACCCGCGTCGATGAAGATGGTAACCCGGTACTGGAAGAGTTCGACAGTACGGCTTCCATCGACACAAAGGGACCTGCCAAAACAGGACGCCGCAAAAGCAGTGCTCCCAAAAAGGATTCAGATGAGAACGACCGGACTTTATTCTAGTCTGATGGTAAACGGTATCAGACAAAGTAGACTTTCATGACACAATCATTGAAACAACTGGCTATCGATGTCGGCAACAGCCGCATCAAATTTGTGATTCTGCAAACGGACCTTCCCGTGCAAGATTGCAGGCAGCTGCCTCTGGTAGAGCACGCGGTCTCGACGGCCATCGAGGAGCCGGTTCCCTGGGATCAAATCAGAAACTGGTTTGGCAATCAGCCTCTGGAACAATGCCAGAGTGTCGTCGCCGGTTCAAATCCACGGGGAATCAAAAAGGTCGTTTCGGACTGGGCACTGGCTCCACTTCCGTCCCCCCTCGAAGTATTCAACACAGAAGATTTCCCTCTGGTCATTGAAGTAGACGAGCCGCGCAAAGTGGGGATTGACCGGTTATTAAACGCGGTCGCCGCCAACAGTTTGCGTCACAAAAACCAGGGTGCCATTATCGTCGATACCGGCACTGCGACGACTGTGGATGTCGTCTCGCCAGGCGGTCATTTCGTGGGAGGATCGATTTTACCTGGCTTTGAACTTTCGGCAAAATCTCTGCATGATTATACGGCACTCCTGCCACTCATTCCCGTCGCTGATCTGCGTCAGGAAGAACCCGTTGTTCTGGGAAAACATACGACAAATGCGATTCGCAGCGGCTTATTCTGGGGACAACTCGGCGCAGTACGGGAACTGATTCACCAGTTCCAGAACCATTCCCTGTTCCACAGCAGTCAGGAATCACCACTGGTTCTGCTCACTGGCGGAGGTTCCTCACTGCTGGCGCCGCACCTGGATGAACTGGTCCGGTTCGAGCCCTTATTAACACTGCAGGGCCTGGCGATCGTCGCACAAAAAATCAGCGGTATCAGATAAATCAATATGCCTTCATCGATTGAAAATCAATATTCAGATTCCTGCGCAGCCGCACTCTTAACGCCCCGCGGTCGAGGTGCCGTCGCGACAATCCGCGTCACGGGAGAATTGATTTCGGTCGCTGCCGCTATCAATGCCTGCTTCCATGCCGCCAATCAGAAATCACTGGAAGCACAGCCTCTGAATCGAATTGTCTACGGACTCTGGGGGCAAGGCAGTAATGAGGATCTGGTGATCTGTCG
>JAGQQP010000105.1 GCA_020426085.1 Planctomycetaceae bacterium
CGCGGCCTACAAATTCTTCGATCTGTTTGGGTTTGTTTCCGGCCGCTTTCACGATGGTGGGCAGTTCAATATATCGAGGCATTGTGGTTCCTGTTCAATTATAAAACTCGAAATTCAGCAATCGCGGACGAATCATGATATTGTGGTCCCCTTCCCGCATGAACTCCAGAAGGAGACCCCCTGTTTTCCGGATTCGAATTCCGAATTGGGAAGCTCAAATCGGATGAGTAGATATTTCACCATGTACAGGCTAGGAATGCCAAGAGTGAATTCTTATCATGATACCAGATTTAGAAAATCAAGCTATTTTTAAACACCTCTGTCATTCTGTTCCTTTCGGACCAACTGATTTCACTTGTTCGGGAGTCAAAACATGTTGACCAGTTTACTGCTTCCAGTTCTGCTGTCAGCCGTCGCCTTGTTTTTCGCCAGCTTTTTATCGTGGATGGTCGTGCAACTCCACCGGGATGACTGGAAAAAACTAGAGCAGGAAGATGAGTTTCTCAAAACAATGCAGACCCTCAATGTACCTGTCGGAAGTTACATGTTTCCTGGCTGTAAATCGGCTGATGAAATGAAAAGTGAGGAATATCAGGAGAAATGGAATAAAGGCCCCTGTGGCGTAATGACCGTTTACCCCAAAGTCAACATGGGAAAAAATCTGGGGCTGACTTTTATATTTTTTCTGGTCGTCAGTTTTTCACTCGCTTATCTGGCCACCCTGGCAATTCCGGCTGGAGCAGAATTCAAAGTCGTCTTCCGTTTCATGTCTACCGCCGGACTTCTGACTTTTTTATCAGCTACAATCCAACACGCAATCTGGTTTCACAATCGAATTATCGGACACATTATTGAATCCATCGCATATGCTGTTATCATCGGCGTCATTTTCGGACTGATGTGGCCCGCTGCTTAACTTCTCTCATTCCTGAAATTATTTCGAAATCTGAGGTATATAAATGACTGTCTCTCTTCCACTGTCAGGTCAGAAGTTTCTCCTGTTTACCGGAGAGGACTACGAAGACCTGGAACTCTGGTATCCTAAACTCAGACTGGAAGAAGCAGGCGCAGAAACTACTCTGGCAGGACTTGAAGCGGGAAAGACCTACCTGGGAAAACATGGGTATCCTTCCGTTTCGGATGTCACCATCGACAGCGTCAACTCAGCTGACTACCAGGGAGTCATCTGTGCCGGCGGCTGGATGCCCGATAAACTCAGACGATCCGAAAAGGTACTCTCACTTCTGCAGGAATTCCATGAAAGTGATAAACTGATCGCCGCGATCTGCCATGGAGGCTGGATGCCGATCTCCGCAGGCATCTATTCCGGTGTTAGAGTCACCGGTTCGCCCGGAATCAAAGACGACCTGGTCAACGCAGGCGCTGTCTGGGAAGATGCGCCCGTAGTTGTCGATCGCCATTTCGTCTGCAGTCGACGTCCCTCTGATCTACCTGAGTTCTGCAGGGGAATCCTCGAAGTTCTCAAAGCGACATAACGGGCTAGAGCGCATCACATTTAAGCGTAGCTTCTTGCAAGCTAATATACTTGGGCCAAGAGGCCTTGGAAACGCTACAGTAAAACTGGACACAATCTAGTCAAAGATTTGCTTTGCCAGCTGTTGCACATCTGCAGCCTGATGTGTCTTCAGTTGCTGCTGCAGTTCAGCATCGATCAACTTCAATAAACGCGATTCCTGTTGAATTGCCTTCAACAGGGTGACTGCGCGATTCTTCGTTCTAATTAATGCCTGCAGGGCGATTTTCTGATTACGTGCGGTCAATACAGGCAGCGATTCAATCAGGTCCTCAGTTGCTGCCGCATCATCGACGTCGCCAATCCCACTCACGGCTCCCATCTGCAGTTCGGTATGACCGGCATCACTCAGATACCGTTTCAGCTGTTTCTGGCAAACGTCATAATCCAACATGGCTACCATTCGCAGCGCATCGTAGCGGGTCCCCCCTTTTACATCAGGGTCGTCGGCCATCTTGACGGCCCACTGGAGTGCCTGCTTCCAACGGACCGTCAAGTCCGGCTTGTCTTTCAGTAGAGATTCAACTCTGCTGCGAGGCCAGTCACCGGCAATCGTGATTCCATTAATGACTCCCCCTCCAATTACAACAGCTTGCCAACACTCCAGGGATTGATTCTGATCTGGAAGAGATACCTCAAGCAGGCGCATCAGCTCCTCTGCCTGATTTCGTTTTCCAACTGCGATCGCGGTACGCCAGATCTCGGGGATATTTCGATATTCATCCGGTGTTCCCACTTTGACTTCTGCGACCAGAGATTTGATCTTTGCACCAGGCTCTATCTCCTCTGATTTTGAAGATTTTTCACCAGGCAGTACGGGCACCGCGACATTCTGGTTTCCAGTAGAGGCACTGGCCAGGGAAATTTCAGAAAGAAAGATCCAGCCTTGCTTCCCTGTAAAATCGATACGAACAAACTGTGCCCGCTGTTCGGGAATATTGATTTCAATCGTCCGCCGATCAATCTCATAAAGTCCCAGCCCATCGGCGTGGTCATCAAAAGTAGAGAACTGATGAGGATTGCCGTACTGTTTGTTATTGTTACTGAAAGAGACCTGAATCGAAGCTGGGGCATGAATTGATCCCGGCTCATGATTGACTCCATATACGACTCTCAAAGCATTGACTGGCATCTTACGCTGCAGATCAATCACAATCCGTGGCTGTGCCTCTGTTCCAGCTGATCGAAACCCGACCCACTGACCATCATTAAATCGGTTTGATCCTGTAGCACGATTCACCAGTTTTAAATTTGAAGGATCGTCCGGGTAATTGAGATCCGGTTTGACTGAACCTGAGTAAGTGTATTTCAAAGGTGCACTGTGTTCCTGCAGAAACACCAGCAAATCTGCCATCGCATCAGGTGGAATCTCGCGTTCAAGACCTTCTGGCATGAGTGACTTTCCACTGTTACTTAATTCATCCAGCTGCGTTCTGAGAATAGTTTGAATTTTTCCCTGCTGTCCTTTTAAGGTAATGCTGTTGCTTTGCTCAGACACCAGAATCCCAGTCGTGATGCGACCGTCATCGGTCACTGCCAGATAGGAAGCATAGCGGCCGTCAACCGCTTTGTTCGGGTCGAGAATGGAAGTCAGTAAAAATGACTTCGACTGATCGGTCAGCGCTGCCAGATCCGGACCGACGACGTGACCTTTCCCGTTCAAACGATGGCAGCTGGCACACTGTTTTTCGAACACCAGTCTGCCGCGATCCACGCTTCCCTGCTTCAAATCGATCGAAGCATACTGTTTCAGGATTGCGTCACGACTCGCGCTGGTGGCGACGGAAAATAATTTTCTCGCACGCTGCTTGATTTTTTCGTTTTTATGATCAATCAGGGTCTGACGGTTTGTCAAATCAATTTGCGCGGGTTGAATGACCTTCTGCTCGATTCGATTCAACAGATCCAATGTCGACGTTTCGCGGGAGAGTAACTGACTGATCACCTCGGCCTGTAAAGCAGGGGTAAATTGCTTCCAGTTATCAAAAACCAGTTCCACCGCAGCAGGACTCTGCGACTGGATCAGGCTTTTCAAGGCTGCCATCTGGATGTTCAACGCTGTTTGAGGTGACAGCAATTCTGAAACCAGTTCAAGGCTATCCTGGCTTTGATCTACTGACAACACAAACTGTAAGGCAGCGATCCGCACAGACTCCTGTTGTTCTGTTTCAGCAACCTGATCAGATGCGAGACTGAGAAGCTGCTTTTGTTGCGGCACTTCTTTCTCAACACTCAATTTCTCACGACTATGCAGTGCCTCAGTCAGCACTGTTAATGCCAGCCATTCCCAGGATTCTGGTTTCTGGTTTTGAACCATACGAGAGGTCAGCGCAGTAGCAACTTGCTTCAGTAACGCAGGGTCCCTGGTCGCAACCGCCATTTGCAGCAAAGAATGAAACATCGGCATCAATTGCTGTTTGCCTGCGACTCTGGGAAGCAGGCTTATCAGAGCAGTACTCAAACTTGAGGGTTTAAAACTGGCCAATACGGCCGACCTGAGATAGACGTTTCCCGAATGCTGCTCCAGCAACTCTAAAAGTGCGTTGGTCCCCTCTTGCTCTTTCACATAACCTAACGTATATGCCAACTGAAGTTGTACTGTCAGTTCCTGCTCCCGACCTGCCAGTTCAAGTACGGCCTTCGCCAGCGGTTTCGACTGTTCCAGAAAAGGCTCCGCCAATCGAAGTACTTCCCGGCGCACATGGGGATTCTGGTCGTTAATAAGAGGCAACAGTATTTCCGGAGTCAGTGACTGTAGTCCTTCTAAAGTACATAATGCCTGCACTCGGGATTGTGGTAACTCCCCTTCACTGGCAATCTGTAACAAAGAGGAAACCACGGTTTTATCATCACGCAAAATCAGTTCCTGTTGCACCATATCACGCAGCGTGCCATTCGCACTGCTGAGTAACTGAGAAAGCTCTTTAGCAGGCAGTTGTTTTAGATTGGGGACCGGTTGAAAGGCTTGCGCTTTTGCGGAAATACGATAAATCCTGCCGCGCGTCTCACCAGCACGAACGTTTAATTTCTGGACCGCTTCTGGCGAGAGGAACTTGGGATGCTCAATCAGATACCGGTACATGTCCACGATCACCAGCGAGCCATCAGGCGCTGTTCTTGCCTGGACGGGTCGAAACCAGTTATCGGTGGATGTTAAAAAATCCCGTTCCTGTTCATCGGGTGCCCTCAATCCTGAGAAAGTGACCCCCTCTGGTTTTACGACCAGTCGATGCACCAGTTGATTAACGGGCTCACAGACAAACGCATTTCCATAGAAAGCGTTACCCAGTTGATTATCCCGATACAGTCCCAGGCCACAGGCAGAGGTCGGACGCCCCCGTTGTCCACTCAGGTGAAACTGAACCAGTTCCCCCACGGGAAACAACTGATTCGCATTTGCTCCTTTGGGAATCGAAACTTCAGGAGGAGGCGATCCCACAAAAGGATTCTTCTGGAAATAGGATTCATTGACCGGGTAATGCACACAGAGGGTGCCGTTACGACATCCGAACCAGTTTCCCCAGTCATCGCGCACGCGTCCCTGCTGGGTTCGGCCACTGACGGGTTCCAGAACACCGGTCTCAGGTTGAAACCGAAAATCGCGATTCGTCACGTTCACTGTCTGCCCGTTAAAAGACTGAATGATTCCACCAAACAAACCGCCGGAAGCATAGACCCAGTTATCCAGTCCGGGTGTCAGGCTGTTGACCCGTGCCTGATAATTATGCGTCGCGAATCCAGTCAGAATCTTTTTTTGAAGATCTGCCTTACCATCACCGGTCGTATCTTCTGCATAAATCACATCGGGAGCCGTACAAACCAGTATCCCCTGCTTCCAGACCATCAATCCTGTCGGAAAAGCCAGACCCTCCAGAAACACAGTGGCTTTGTCGTATCTGCCATCCTGATCCAGATCCTCCAGATACTTGACCACCCCACCAGGTTTGTAATTACCATCCATGCCCGCAGGATAATCGCGCATCTCCACGACCCACAATTTCCCATCGGGTCCAAACTCCACTGCCACCGGATCAACAACCAGTGGTTCCGCGGCGATCACTTCCACTTTCAGATCATCTTTCAGATTCATGCGGGATATGGACTCTGCGGGAGTCAATGGTCGTTTGCCTCCGGTACGGCTCACATCATCTGTCGGCTTATAGGAATCAGGAATCTGCTGTGAAACGACATCCAGAATCTTTTTCTCCAGCCCAGGTGCGAATGGTCCAGGCAGGTCATACCAGACCATGGCATTTTTTCCTTCATATCCCCCTTCCTCTAAGACCCGTTCTGACGGGATGTAACAGGGAACATCATTCGCATAGGAATTTACCCAGACTTTTGCACCGTGCTTTTGTTTGATTGCCAGTGAATAATCGACAACGACTTCTCCGCCGAGAAACACTATTGCCAGATCCTCACCAAAAGACCAGGTCTTGATCGGATACTCGACCTGATCTGTTAACGCCTCTCCGCGTTTTATACGGTTCAGATTCTTTTTCGCGTGGTAACCGGTAATCCCCGGTTTACCGGCACGCTCTTTCCATTCAGCTTCAGTGGGCTGCGTCGCCAGCGGCAGTTTGATCTCATCACTATAAGCAGAAAGATTACCAGTAATGTCTGTGAGACCGGTTTTCAGACGCTGTTGTACTCCTGTCGCAACAGCCTGCCCGTTCACACGCGCGGCTCCCTGATCATCTCCTCTGAACTTCGGATTCTGATCAGCACCACATCCAATCACCACCATCGCCATACATCCAGGAATGTCTGCTTCGATCCCTTCGACGGCACAGCCAGCCCAGTCACCTGACATAAAAGGAACTCCGCCTAATGTCGTACAGTGACAGGCATAACCCACCAGGATTGCCCGCGATTTACCTTCCGGACTTTTCACGCATAGAATTGGCAGGTCATAATCATTCGGCCCAGAGATATTTCTGCGATTTTTCGCAAAGGTCGCAGTTCCGATCCCCCACTCCAGCAACGCTGGCTGAGTGTCTTTGATTGCCTGCTGGGCAACGGACGTTAATTTTAGAATCAGGTCCCTGGTATAATGGTCTACAACTTCCAGTTCTTTAGCGGAGAGGTCCTTTGTATAAATATTGGGAAGCACTCCGGTCAGCATGGGAGCAGCATGCGTGTGAGTCGAGCAGACCACCAGTCCCGCTGGTGAGACATTGTGTTCTTCTTTCAGATTAGCGACAACCTGTTTCGTCACCGCAGCAGGTACACCACAATTTTCAACTGAGAGCAGGACATGCGGTTGTTTCTGTTGATCTAGAATAGCAATCGCCCGAGCCCAGAGTGGTTGTTCGACCCGGTCGATCAGATCTGTCCCGCGCGATGCATATCCATTCAGGAGCACGGGATAATCAGGGGTAATGTCAATTTTCGCAATGCCGACCTGATAGAATTGTCGATTATCTGCATGACAACTGGAAAAAGAAATCAGTAATAAAATTAGTGACAGCACGAAGCGTGTAAGAGGCATTCAATTTTTCCCCATCCAGTAGATTATTTTGCGAGCGAAGCATACCATCCTATCCATCCTCAAACTCAGGTATACTTTTCAAAATAATTAGATTTCTTTAATATCATTCGAACGTTCAGTGTACCAGCAGCATTCAGGCTGGATCAATCCAGTGATGCGACAATCTCTTTCAATTTTGCGACAACAGAAAACTGATTGATGAACTCCGACTCAACTCCGCAGGTTGCTATTTTCATCGAAACGTCAAAAACTTTTGGTCGAGAAATACTGCAGGGGATTTCTACCTACTCTCGTACACACGGCCCCTGGTCGATTTACATTGATGAGTGGGGGCCACAAACTCCGTTGCCTGAATGGATCAAAAGCTGGCAAGGAGATGGGATTATTGCCCGTATTCGCTCCCGCCAGATGTCAGAAAGACTTGTTCAACTTCAAGTCCCGGTGGTCGACACACTGCAACAGGTACCTGACCTTGAGATACCTGCCGTTTCAACCGATGATTCGCTGATTGCAAAACTGGCGTTCAAACATTTGCATGATCGTCATCTCAGACAATTCGCATTTGTTGGTGTCGAGAAAGCGAACTGGTCTCATCGCCGTTGTGCTGCCTTTGCACAGATCGCACGCGTACAGGGATTTCCCTGTGAAATCTATTCTCCCCTTTCACGTCGGAGGTTTGCAGAAAGCTGGAATGGAGGACAGGAGGATCTGGCAGACTGGCTGGAAGCACTTCCTAAACCGGTCGGTTTATTTGCTGCACATGACTTGAGAGCACTCTGTGTTCTCGATGCCTGCCGTCGACGTAATATTGCAATTCCCGAACAGGTCGCCGTGATGGGAGTCGATAATGATGACGTGTTTTGTGAAGTCGTCAATCCGACAATCACCAGTATCGCCCATCAGGCGAAAGAAATTGGTTATCAGGCTGCTGCTCTCCTGGATCAGCTGATGCGCGGCACCACACCTGCACAGCCCCCAAACCCCGTGCCTCCCCGGTTACTGATCCCTCGCCGATCAACGGATATCATCGCGGTCGAAGACCCCGCCATTGCCTCTGCCCTGGAACTGATCAGAAGAAAAGCCTGTGATAAAATCAGCGTTTCGATACTTGCCAGTCAAGTGAATCTCACGCGACGCTCTCTCGAACGACGCTTTATAAAACTAGTCGGAAAAACACCTCATCAGATCATTTCAGAAGAACGCCTGAGACGAGCCAGGCAGTTACTGATCGACACTGATTTTACACTTGAGCAAATTGCACAAATGGCAGGATTTTCCAGTGCCGCTTATCTGAGCGTACTTATTAAAGAACACGAAAACTGTACTCCTACTGAGTTTCGCCAGCGGCCCTGATGCTGCTGACTCCAGGCATACTTAACAAACTTCATTTTCTGCTCATTATGTAGATCACCCAAGATTCACCACCAGCATTGCCAGCAGACTGAGTTTTTCCCTGAATCCATTTTACAGCCAAACCACTTTTCTGTAGTGTAAACAGGTTCGATTTGAAGTCCTACAGCCTATTGACGCCTTATTAGTTTACACATAAAATGGCCGGAATATGTTCCATTAGCCAGGGGTCAAAATGTCACACAGCAAACTGCAGCATGAGATTAAAAAAAAGCAACCTTTTGACTCTTTAGAACAGGCAGCTATTCTCAATATCCTGCGAACAAGTGATGTCTTCCATAACCAGTTTGGAAGACTCTTTCGTGAATATGGCCTGACCCCTTCACAATATAACGTACTTCGGATTTTACGGGGCGAAGGCAAGCCCATGCCCTCTCTTGAAATCGCTAACCGTATGATTCAGGTAGTCCCTGCAATTACCGGTTTACTTGATCGTCTGCAGGCACAGGATTTAATTAAGCGAAATCGATGTACCGAAGACCGACGCGTCGTTTATATTGAAATCACTGCTAAAGCCCAGAAGCTGCTGAAAGAGATTGATAAGCCAGATCTGAACCTGCATCACAAACTGATTGGTCATCTCAGTTCATCTGAATTGACTGAACTTTCCCGTTTACTGGAAAAAGCCAGAACCTCGCTGAAAAGTGGGGAATAAACGACTCTCATTCATTGAACCTCTCGACTATCCCCCGTCCGTGTCTAATGTACAGTTTTCACATTCTTCTGGACCGTATCAATTAAAAGACTCACTGATTATTGTGAGTCACTATAGGAATCCCTTATCCCTGTAAGGAATTCTACTGAGTCCAACCTGGTGATTTAAACCTGGCTCTCAACACGAACCTGCTCTTAATTTCACGCGCTAATGTTAAACGAAATCAGAAAACAGCAGGTTCCACTCACTCATCGCCCCCAGAAAGCATAGATCGATCAGTGACACATTGACACAGACACTGGTTTCGCAATCTTTAGCTTTACTCGATTGAATTTAGTCTCTCTTATTCGTCATAAGGGATATTTTTATTTCATTCGAGCGCAATTTTGAGTAAATTGACTCTTAGACCAACCTCTTTTCAGAGTATGGTCTTAGATCCACTAAAACAAGACCTGCAAGTCCACTAAACAAAGCTGGCAAGCCAACACTCAGAAGCACTTCACTGAGGAACTACTAGATGAACTACAGCCCTGAATGGCCTTCGACTCATGTCACGCTATTGAATCGAGTTCGATTTCAGACGGATTCCGAAGCATGGAGGGAATTTGTAGGTATATATGGTCCGATTATTTACAATTATTGCCGTTATTTTCGCTTGAATGACTGCGACGCCGAAGATGTATGCCAGGAAGTGTTTCGCCAGATCAGCACTTCGATGCATTCATTTGAATATAACCGGCAGTTGGGACGGTTTCGGTCGTGGCTGGGCAAGGTTACGTATCACGAAATCTGTCGTTTTTTCAAGAAAAACAAACGGTTCCAGAATCAGTCCGGGACGCCTGGTTTACAGGAAGCTCTTAATGAGCAGGCGGGAGAATCAGATGCCGCCTGGGCTGATGAATTCTGTAGCCATATCTACACAACTGCCTTGAATAATATTCATCCCCTGTTTGATGATCAGACCTGGAAGGCATTCG
>JAGQQP010000106.1 GCA_020426085.1 Planctomycetaceae bacterium
TGATAGCCATCTCTGGGTTCTGAATGGAAATGAAGTGAATGATTACCGGTCTTCTAGTTTGAATTTCGTACTTCCCCTGCCTGATGCTTCCTATGTTTTAACACAGTACGGCGTCTATACACGAGAACTGTATCATCGAGGTTACGAACGCGAAAAGCAGACACGACTCGTGGCGCCTCTGCATCCGGCTTTCTATCTCGAGGTTCCTTATTATGAGCGTGACAAAACCGGTAAATCATCAGGTTCCGGTTATTTTGGAATTCTGTATTTAACTGAGACCGGTCAGCGACTTACCAATCTGCCTGTCAGCCCCCTGAATCTCGAGCAGGATGAGAGCAGGTACGACGACGTCGATTTCAATCCTGAATTCAGCCTCGATAAACGATTGATTTATATTCCCCAGGCAGATCTGCTGCTGACCTTTCCGTACACGAATGATCGAATTCTGATTTCCCCCATTCAACTGCAATCTGAACTGAAGAAGCGGGGGACGGACTATCTGTATATTTCATCATTGCCCCCGAAACATTTTCAAAAAGGGGGAAAATTCGAATATCAACTGCAAGTGGAATCCAGTTCCAGTCAGGTTCAGGTCGAACTCAGCGCGGCTCCCGCAGGAATGAAACTGACGGATCATAAAACACTCGTGTGGGAAGTGCCGAATCACTTTGCTGAAGCTGAAGTGTTTGTGGTCATTACGGCGACAGCGGAGGGTGATCTGAAGACGTTTCAGTCATTTCGGCTGGAGGTCCAGGACCGCTGACTGACAAAGCGATGGAATGTGTGCACCTTAAAAAATCAGAATGATTATTTTGTGATATGAAAAACTCTCGACGTCATCGATCGATAAAAGGAAAGACCGGAATGCATTGCTTAAGCCGATGGGGTGGTCTGATCGTTTTGCTGGGTTCACTTTTCATGGGACTTGCAGAAGCACGGGCCCAGGTAGAGCTTCCGGCGATTACGCCTGCCCGCTTTTCCGGTGATCAGAAAGAGTTTCGATTGCCGGCCAAGGTGGATAATCTGGTTGTCGCCGGCGGTGGTCGTTACCTGATTCTGCAATTAAAAAAAATTCGGCACCTGATCGTGTTTGATACCGCTAAAGCAGACATCGCCAGTTATCTGCCGATGCCATCCAGCGAATGTTTTTTTGCTGCAGGTGCCCACGATCTGATCATTTTGTCTCCGGAGAAAATGACGATAGAACGCTGGGACCTCACTACTTTCAAGCAGGAGCAGGTTGTCCCCGTTCCCTTTCCAGAACGAGTAGTCGAAATCGCGATGGGGCCTGCTTCCCCGGGGCCGCTGGTGATTCTGGTTTCTGAGGGAACCAATAAACAGAGTTGTAAATTCATCGATCCCCACACACTGAAGTTACTGGAACTGAAACAGTTCATCGAACCCGAAAGAGCGGCAGAGGAGGCAGACCCGCGTCGCAGCCGGTTCCTGTCTCGACGGAGGGAGGAGCAGACGATCCCGGAGTATCTGAAATCGATACACCCCTCTGCCAGTGGTCAGCTTGTCACGACCGATTACTGTATGATGATGATTACAGAGAATAGTGTGGTCTATCGCTTAAATCGTAATTCAGGTCTGCCTGATGCTGCAGGAAATCTGCTGTATAGCCCCAAGTCCGTTTATTCTGTTGGTCTGGATGAGTCGACTCCGTCAGGCGAATGGGGAATTCCCTATCCTTCGGTTCAGCCGGGACTGTACTTTGTCGTGCACTCCCGAAACGTTAATTCAAACGCACCGCAGTCCGGGGTCGTGCTGCAGATCGAGAATGATCCTGGTTTGCAGTTTCCGCTTGAAAAAGTAAATACGGAGTTAAGCATCAATAGTAACCCCTTTAATCTGCCCATGGAAAAACGGTTCACTTATATCCCTGCTGCTGAATTAGTGGTGCAGATTCCAAGTATTGCTGACAGACTGATTCTCCACAAAGCAGACATTTCAGCGATGTTGAAAAAATCGAAAGTCGATTATGCATATGTCACTTCGATTCCTCCCAATTCCGCAGTGTTGGGTGAGAACTATCAGTATCAGCTGACTGTGGTTTCGAACAAAGGAGTCAAATACGAACTGACGGCTGCACCCGCACAGATGACGATTTCATCGACCGGTCTGATTCAATGGCAGGTGCCCGATCAACTTTCGGACACGGTTGTGCCTGTAGAAGTTCAGCTGGAAATGGCATCCGGAAAGAAAACGAAATATGCATTCGCAATTGCCATACCAGCGGTCTCTGGAAGTATCGCCCGGAAAAGTCAGATGGCTGCAGCGTTAAAAGAGCAAGCCAGGCAGGACCAGATGCAGGCGCGGCGCTATCAGCAATTCGAATCCATGCTTAAAAAACTGGAAGAATCGGGGTCCAAAGCAAAGCAGCTTGTCGAGGAAAGAGCGTTGGGATATCTGAGACAGATGGAGGAAACTGAGAAAAGAAAACAGGCAGAATATGAATTACGCAGCTGGAAAGATGCAGCGGGCAATGAACTTGAAGCGAAGTTTGTAGAAGTGTTTGCCGGTAAGGTGAAATTGAAAAGTGAAACATCGGGAGATTATGACGTACCTTTGATCGCGTTGAGTGCCCAGGATCAGACATTCATTCAGAAAATCACAGCTGCTGCGCGTGAAAAGCGAAAACAGCTGCAAGCAGAAGATCCACTGCCTACTTCCCCGCGACAGCAGCTTCGTGTGATCTACACCGGGATGCAACAGGCATTGCAAAAGTTGAATGGCAGATTTCTGACGGCTCATCATCACGCTAGCGGAAATCGGCCACTTCTCAGCTGGCGCGTGGACCTGTTGCGTTATGTCGGAGGCGAGGATCTCTACAGGCTGTTCCGGCATGACGAGCCCTGGGACAGTGAATACAACAAACGCCTGATTCCTCTAATGCCGGCTTTCTATCGCACGCCGAACTCAAAAGCAGGTGAGGGTAAAACCAACCTGCAGGTAATTATCGGCGATCATTGCCTGTTTAAGAGTAAGGGATATGTCGGTCTCACTGAAGTGACCGATGAGCTAAGTCAAACTGCGATGCTGGTTGAAGTACCGGATAAACTGGCAGTGGAGTGGACGAAGCCTGATGACTGGGAATTTACTTCAGAGTCATCCATCAAAGACCTGTTCGGTTTTCAACCTGGTGGATTCTATGCATTGTTCGCCGATGGGGCTGTGAAACTCATTTCGAGTGAAAATTCATTAAAAGAAATATCACGGGCATTCATCCGCGATGATGGGGAAACGTTGAACTTGAAGTGAGCGTGATTAGTTGATGAACCAGCGAATGGAATTGAATGACGTTTCTGTTTGTGACATGAGTTGTGGAGTGATGTGATGCGGCTGAATCAATTACGGTTATTCTGTTTTATACTGGCTGCGGTCTGCTGCCTTGAGGTGCTGTCTGCGCAGGAGAAAAAAGACGTAGCAGTGAAAACACAGATTCATGCCAGCCGCATTGAGGAGAATGTGGCGCGAATTTATCGCGAGATGCCTGAACTGAAGCCGCCAGCGTCGCGGCGCAGTCTTACTGAGCGTAAACCGGGTGAGGCACATCTGGTACCCGTCACACTCCCTCCGATTCTGCCTGCCCGATTTGAAGGTGCAAAAACGACCGTTCAGCTGCCTGCTGAATACAGTGATGTCGTTGAGGGGGGCGGTGGACGTTTTCTGATTTTTTATCTGAAGCAACTGAAGCAAATGGCAATATTTGATGTGTCCGCTGCCCGGATTGTCAAATACCTGCCGCTGGATTCGGAAGATGTGGCGTTCGCAGCCAGTGCCGACAAGCTGTTGATTGTTGCCCGCGATAAAGCATTTATTCGACGTTATGACCTGTTAACTTTTGAGCAGGAGCTGACGAAGCCGTTACCCGAACCTGACTTATTTTACCGCATCGCGATGGGTTCTGCTTCGAATGGTCCCTTTCTGCTGCGTAGCGGCGAGGATCAGCTTCCCAAACACTGGTTACTGTATGATCTGGCGACGCTGGAGCCGAATGGATTGCAGGTTGAGACAGAGCGTTTCGATGTGCGGGGTGGCCCCAACCTGCTGCTCCGCGCCTCAGCCAACGGGCGAGTGTTTACACTCCGCGATTTACATAATGCAGCGAGTCTGGTTGTGGACCAGAATTCGGCAAACAAGTTCAGGAATACCTTTTCAGGTGGTTATCCCTTACCCAGCGCCGATGGCAAAACGATTTATCACAACGGGCGCGTCTATAACAGTGAGATGAAGCCGCAGTCTTCGCCTTTTAACTGGTTCGGCGTCCCCAGCAGTTCCGGTGATTTCTTTCTGACACGCGGGGAAAATAAAGAGAGCTCTACCCTGCTGATCATGCAGCCGGGCAACCCGGATCCCGTTCTGTCCGTACCCGAAATTGGTGAGCCAGTCTATGGAAAGTATTACTCACTGTTTAAAGCAGGGGAAACGGGGTATCGGTTGTATTTTATCAAGGATGCCAAAACTCTGATCTTTCTGCCTGCAAGTAATACTGAGATTATGCTCTACCGGTTTGATCTGGAGCGGGCACTGGAAGAATCCGGTAAAGATTATTTCCTGGTGATCAGTCAACCGCCTGTATCTGCAGAGCGGGGGACGAAATTTACCTATCCACTTCAAGTCAAAGCAAAACCGGCGCAAGTAAAGTTCAAAGTGAATATCGGTCCCGAAGGAATGACTGTGAACCCGCAGGGACTGGTGGAATGGCAGGTCCCGCGAGACTTGATCGAAGAGCAGGTCGATGTCGTTTTATCGATGACAAAACCTTCCGGAAAGGAAATACTGCAGACGTTTCGATTAGCGATACAGGGAGAGCAGGCTGCCACGGATTCCCCTCCTGAGCCCGTCGTGACACCAGAGTCTGCAGAACTCAAAACGGATACTAAATATACCGCGTTGCCGACCATCACCCCGGTTCAATTCAAAGACGATCAGAAGCAGATTAACCTGCCGACACCGATGACAGATCTCGTGACGGGGGGAGGCGGACGCTACCTGATCATGTATTTGAAAGCATTGAAGCGGCTGGCAGTCTTCGACTGTTCCCAGGGGGCGATTGTGAAGTATCTCCCCGTCGATTCGGAAGACATCCTGTTTGCAGCCAGCGGTTATCATCTGATGGTTCTGCTTCGGGACAAAATGTTAATTCAACGCTGGAATTTATCGACGTTGAAGCGCGAGTTGACGATCCCCGTGCCCACTACAGCCCGAATCGGAGGGATGGTGATGGGGAGTGCCTCGCATGGACCATTGGTTTTGTTCTGTGAACCGGGCCCGTCGATTCTATTTCTTGATCCGGACACCATGCAACTGCTCGCGCTGGAAAAAGAACGCGAGTCAGATAAGAACCGCAGTGTCTACCGTGGTATTGAATCACGTTATCTCCCGTACGCTGCTGCCTCAGCCAACGGGCAGGTGATTGCGGTGGGAGAGACGATTCTTGTCTTGAAAGGGAACAGCTATGAGAGACGTCTCAGTCCAAAGCTCTTTTATTCTTCGGGGGTCAGGAAGGAAAAAGATTACGGGATGCGGCCCGCTACCGACGGCAGGCAGATCTATGCACCGCTGAATGTCTACAACCAGCAGATGGAACGAGACAGCAGTAACAGGCAGTCATCCAATCTGCTGATTCCGGCAACGCAACCTGGGTTCTATCTCTCCCTCATCGGGCATTACAGCAGGGGGGGCAGTACAGGACTGTCATTATGTCTGGAAGGTGATCCCAAACCGTTTACCGAATTGAAGCAGGTAGATGTATCGCTGAATCGAATCGCGCGGGATCACGTTTTCAGTATGTCGGGCATGGCTTATACCAGGCGTTATATCCTGGTGCCTGATGCGCATCTGCTGATTCAGATACCGACGGGAGACACGAGTCTGGTTCTTCACAAAATCAACCCGGAGCTGTTGCTGAGACAGAATGCCGAATACTACCTGTTTGTTTCCTCGCCTTCGCTGTCTGCAGCCCACCTCGGGAAACCCTGGGAGCATCAGATCAAGGTTCAATCGAAGCAGGGGGGCGTCAAGTATCAACTGTCATACGGGCCGGAGGGCATGGCTGTTTCACCTTCAGGCCTGGTGACCTGGACGCCGCCGAAAGACTATGACAGAGTGCAGGAGGTCGCTGTGATTATCATCGAAGATCAGTCCGGAAAGCAGATCAAGCATCATCTGACAATTTCCATTCCGGAAGCAGCCGAGAATGCGGCTCGTGCTGCAGCAGAGGAATTGGCACAGATTCAGGCAATGAAGGAGGCCCGGGAGCGCCTGGAACAGGAGCGTCGCAAGCAGGAGTATGAGAGAAAGAGCCAAAGAGGAAGAATGCGCAGGATTCCCGTCCAACAGCCTCAAGCAATCACAACCCAGTATGCTGTTAAAGTCGGTCCGATTGCCAAGGCGAAAGCAGATGCCAATGCACTACGCCTGTTCGAACAAAAAGCAGAGGAATTAAATCAACGTCAGTTAACCCGGGGGACTCGAACCTGGACAGACTACAAGGAAAATCAGTTTGAGGCACAACTGACTCGAGTCTTTGCCGGGTATGGATATTTCAATACCCCGATTATGAAACAGGATCGAACCAGCCTGACCCTCAAGCTGCCACTGGATAAATTGAGTACGGAAGATCGTAAGTATGTAACTGCAATCACCGGCTATCTGGCTAATCAACGAAATTTATATGAAAACCTGAAAACGGAAGTCCATTCACCACGGCCTGGTATGACCAAAATTGTACCGGGCCTGGAAAGGTTTACTTTCAGGGGGTCTCAAACCGTTCCTCCTTATTCCGTGGATGACAAGGGAAAACCATTGCTGAGTTGGCGCGTACAGATCTTGCCGGCGATTGGCGGACTCGACCTGTATCGCCTGTTTCATCATGATGAACCCTGGGACAGTCCGCATAACATACAGCTGCTTCCATTTATGCCCGAATTTTATCGCTCTCCCGATTCAAAAGCAGCTCTCGGAAAGACAAACCTGCTGGGGGTGTCGGGCAAGCATTCGCTGTTCTCCACTGCAGCAGAAGATCAAAAGCCTGAGGTGATAGATGGGCTTGATCAGACGGCTCTGCTCGTAGAGGTCCCCGATCCACTGGCGGTCGAATGGACGAAGCCTGTGGACTGGGAGTATGTGGATCAGAATTCCATTAAATCGCTGTATGGTTTTCGTACTGATGGTTTTTACGTCCTGTTTGCCGATGGCAGCTCCAGGTTCATTTCCAGCAAAAACTCCCTGGACACGCTGTCCCGGCTGTTTACCTGTGATGATGGTCTGCCTTTTGAATTAAAATAAGCTGTGTGAGGAAATTGTCTGTGCGTATTTTATTTTATCTTCTGTTGTGTATGCAGTTGATCGCGAGCGTTCCCGTGCCGCTTTCTGCGCAGGAAACCGCGACGCCGACGGCTGCGGCGCAAGCGTCTGTGTTCAGGAAATATCGAGGCGGACATCAGGATTTGAAAATGCCGGCAGAGATTACCGATGTCAGTCTGGCGGCGAACGGCCGTTATCTGCTGATTTACATGAAGTCACTGCGCACGGTCAGCGTGTACGATGTGAATGAGGCCCGCATCGTCAAGGATCTGGCGATGGCCACAGACGATGCTATGATTGCCGGCGGTCTAGCAGAGATGATCGTCGTCAATCGACAGCAGAACCTGATCGAACGCTGGTCGCTGGCTTCACTCGAACGGGAGACTGTCAAACGGCTGCTAATACCGGGCAAAGTGACTCGACTCGATCTCGATTATGATTCGTATGGCCCTTTGAAGCTCTCCCAGATTGAAGGCCGGGCCGATCTGTCTCAACCGCGAAAACCTGTTTTCTATATTGACTTGGAGACACTGGAAGAGGTAAGCCCTCCCGACCCGCATCTGGTTCCGAAGTTGTCCAGGGAAGAGCAGAGTTTCAACAGTAAAATGGGATACTGCACTCATCCGGATTATGCCGTCTCTATACCGTACCGGCTGGACGACCGCAAACGATTCCCTACTGGCGAAAATAATATAGAGCATGTCAGCATCTTTACCAGGAAGCCGGCCAAACAGCTCGGGTATGCCGAGATTGGTTTTATGGGGCAAATGAAATTCGGGCAGAGAGAGACGCTGATTACGGACAAAAAACGGATCTACTTTATCCCGCAGGCAGATCAGATCCTGTCGATTCCGCTTTCGAATGATCGCCTGCATATTTCCCGGTTTGAATTGAGTCAGTTGCTCCGCAAAGAATCTCCGTATTTATTCGTCTCTTCCCTTCCACACGGCGTGTGCCGACGCGGTCAGGAGTGGCAATACCAGCTTGAACTGGAATCCTCATCCAAAGAAGTTGCTGTCGAATTGAGTGCCGGGCCAGAGGGTATGCAGATTTCAGATTCCGGAAAACTGACCTGGCGCGTTCCGGAAGACTTTAAATCAGATCAGGCGGTTGTGATTGTCTCTCTAATGCCCCAGGATGGTAAAACGAAATTTCAAAACTTCTCTTTAGAGATACGAGATCAGTAAATGAAACGGATTCTATACAGTCAGAATGTTGATTCGCAGTGCTGGTCTGTTTTCTACAGCAGAAAACAGTCTGCAGCAGTTGAGAAGTCACCAGGGAAATCGATCATGAAGTTGTCAGCAGGTTCTGTTTGCGTTTTTCTGATTTTGTGTCTGGGAGTCCCGGAAATCGCAGTAGGTCAGTTAAAGCCCGGGCTGGCGCATCTGGCTCCCGTAAAACTGCTGCCACTGTCGGTCACAAAATTTAAGGGGACAAAAACGACAGTCCATCTGCCTGTCCCTTATGTGAATGATGCCGTTGATGGCGGGGGAGGGCGGTACCTGATCTTTCAGCTGCAGAACACAAAACAGCTGGCGATCTTTGATGTGGTGGAGGCCCGCATCGTGAAAACGCTTGATGTCGATTCCGATGATCTTGCTTTCGCTGCCGGCGCAGACAAGCTGGTGGTACTGCTCCGCGATCAGAATCGAATTGAACGATACAGTCTGCAGACTTTCAGAAAGGAACAGTCCGAAGCCCTGGCTCCCGGCAGTCCTGTTTCTCGAATCACCATGGGGGCTGCTTCGAACGGCCCGATCCTGGTGGGTGCCGAAACGGGAGAATCCGGGCATCCTTATTTCCTCGATCTGCTGACCCTCCAGCCAGCTGCCATTCAGCTGCCCGAGGAATCATGGGAAGCGATTGAAGGTCAGAACCTGATGGTGAAGGCGTCTGCGAACGGACGGCTCTTTTGTCTGTCCCAGTCGGGGAAAGATCCCACGTTCGGGACGATGGTCATCACCGTCAAGGGAAATCAGGCGCGCGTCCTCTACTCAAAGGATATGAAGGGATTCCAGATTGCGGATGAAGAATACCTGAATGTCGTGATTCCCGGCCCGGAAGGGAATGCGATTTACACATCAAACGGAACGCGCTACCCGGACCTGTTTCGCCTGGATAAGGATACCGAATATCGAACAATCTCTCACGGGATACCTGCTTTACAGGGGGATCTCTGTATGACACTCGTCTCGGGCAGTTCTTCCATTAATATTTATCGTACCGGCGCATTGCCCGTTCTGCTCACGCTCCCTGATATCTGGTCAAAGGAACGCTGGCCCGATTACAAGGCCGGGCTGAGAACGGCCCACACGCGTCTGCGCTATGTTCCGGATGCACATGTGATTTCCTTTCTGCCGGAGAGTCGGGACGAAATCATTTTGCATCGTTTTGATGTGGATGCAGCTTTGAAAGAAACTGGGACAGACTATCTCTTTGTAACAAGCTTTCCCACACGGAATGTGGAGCGGGGAGATACTTACCAGTATCGGGTGAGATTCAAAGCCAATACCAAGCCGGTCAAATATAAGGTGATGAATGCTCCTGCAGGAATGACCGTCTCACCTGAAGGTCTCATTCATTGGGATGTGCCCGCTAATTCTACCAGTGATAAAGAGCGTGTTTATCTGGTCCTGGAGTCGCCATCAGGAAAAAGATTTATGCA
>JAGQQP010000107.1 GCA_020426085.1 Planctomycetaceae bacterium
CATGAAGACATTACCGGCTATGAGCCTGGCCGCCAGGGTTCCGGTCCACCTGGTTTCGCCTGCAGGAACTTTGCATCGGTCTCCTGATACCACTTGTGAAGCTGCTCGCGCATCGCAGCCACACGTTTCGGATATTTTGCCGACAGGTCCTGTTTCTCGCCCAGATCTTCTTTGAGATGATACAGGTGCACCTGTCCGTCCTCGAACCGTTCAATCAGTTTCCAGTCCCCCATACGAATCGCACCGCCGGGAATCCCTCCCTGATTGGAATAATGCGGGTAATGCCAGTACAACGCATCCCGTTTCAGCGGTTCTTCTCCCTGCAGAAACGGTTTCAGACTCACTCCATCCAGATGTTGCTGCGGTTTCAAAGGCAGTCCTGCCAGATCCAGGATCGTGGGGTAAAAATCGGTTGTAATCACAGGCTCGTCGCAAATGCTGCCTGGCTCTGCCCCTCCTGGCCAGCGAATCAGAAAGACTTCCCGAATCCCCCCTTCATACAACCAGCCTTTTCCACCGCGCAAAGGCAGGTTGGATGTAGGCGAGCCCTCTGAGGTACTGAGCCCTCCATTGTCGGCAGTCAGCATCACCACTGTATTCTCAGCGACGCCCGACTCTTCCAGTTGTCGCAGTACTTTGCCGACCGCTTTGTCCATCGACTCCACCATTGCCGCATACACGGCATGATTCTGCAGAATCCGCACACGGCGTTGTTCATCGACGGGAAACACCTGCTCTTCGTCTGCAAATTCTTCCTGACCGGTCAGCCCCAGCCGTTTCGCTTTCTCTTTATATTTGGTCACCAGCGGACTGGGTCCCATCAGGGGAGTATGTACCGAATAAAAGGCGAGATAGGCGAAGAAGGGTTCATCGCGATGCGCATCAATAAACTGAGCTGTCTCACTTGCCAGACGATCAGGCAGATGTTCCCCTTTCGGTCCATCCGTCAAACGGGGATTTCCATAGGGAGAGAAATATTTCCCCCCGCCATACGGACCGCCACGATGCCAGCCGCCACGATTAATATCAAAACCCTGTTTTTCAGGCCAGAATTCTTCCGTCGGGCCCAGATGCCACTTGCCTGCAAAAAACGTGGAATACCCGTGTTCCTTGAGTGCTTCCGCGATTGTTATTTCGCTTAAGGGCATCTTGTCATTGAGTGGAGCAGGCAGAAATTTCCCGGCTCGCTTCCCCGAGAAAAAATTCGTCGCATCCACGCGGGTCGGATATTTTCCCGTCATAATGCTGTAACGCGTCGGGCTGCAAACGGGATTGGCTGCGTATCCGTTCGTAAACCGCATGCCGGTTTTTGCCAGTTGGTTGATATGAGGCGTCTCATAAAAGGTTTGCGGATTATTACAACCCACATCCATATACCCCAGATCGTCCACCAGAATAAACACGAAGTTCAAAGGTTTTTTCTGTTTCGATTTCTCAGCAGCAGACAACGGTCTGTCTGCCAGAACAGAAATGGCAATCATCAACATTAACGTGCAGCGCGACATCAGTTGCATGTTGAAATTCCTCACATGAAGTGTTTCAGCTGTTTTCAATTCCGTATTGTTTCAGTTTCTTACTCAACGTGGTCCGATGCAAGCCCAGACACCGTGCCGCGGGAGCACATTGTCCATGAAATTTTTCCAGCGCGACTTCCATCACGGGAGGCTCAATCAGTGTCAGCAACTGTTCATAAATATTCGCAGCCTGCTCCGGATCCGTCAGCTGCGCTTCCGCCCACTCTTTCAACAGCCCCCTGATCTCCGCTTCCGAACCAGCGGGAGCCTCATCCATTCCCAGAAATGACTGTGACACCGCTGTGGGCAGATCTTCCGGTAAGATCGTCCCTCCCCTTGCCCGCAATGCCGCATGTTCAATCGCATTCCGCAACTCGCGCACGTTGCCGTACCAGGGACGCCGCTCAAGCTCCGCAACGGTTTCTGCAGCCAGACGATGCTGCATCCCTGTCTGTCGATCCACAAACCGCTCCAGGAAAAATTCCGCCAGCACACGGATATCTGCCACCCGCTTTCGCAGAGGTGGAATATCAATCTGAAATGTACAGAGACGAAAATAGAGATCGTGTCGGAACTTTCCCTGTTTGATTAATGACTCCAGATTACGATGTGTGGCGGCGATCAGTCGAAAACTTGTCTTCACCCGCTGATTCGAACCGACAGGCAGGACCTCTCCCTCTTCCAGTGCACGCAGCAGTTTAATCTGAATCGCCAGAGGAATGTCGGCGACTTCATCCAGGAATAACGTTCCCTGGTCGGCCTGCTCCAGAAAACCGACCCGCGCCGATTCCGCACTTGTGAAGGCACCCTGCACATGACCGAACAGTTCGCTCTCTGCCAACCCCTCACTCAGCGAAGCAATGTTGACCGCGACGAACGGCCCCGCTGACCGGTCACTGAAGCGATGAATGGCCTGTGCCGCCAGTTCTTTTCCTGTTCCACTTTCTCCCGAGAGGAGGACACTCGCTTCCGATCCCGCGACCAGCGCAATCGACTTAAAGACGTTCTGCATCCCAGGAGTCGAACCAACAAGTCCTTCTACCTGCCGTGGTTCACCGGGAGTCAGTTCATCGCGCTGGGATTCATCGATGGCTTTCTCCAGCACCCGTTCCATCTGATTTAGATCAAATGGCTTGACGATATAATCAAACGCGCCGTTCCGAACCGCTTCCACTGCAGTCTGCAAATCACCATAAGCAGTAATCACAATCACAGGAACCGATCCGATACGATCATAGAGCCCCTGCATTGCCGTTAATCCGTCCATGCCGGGCAGACGCACGTCCATTACCACTACATCCGGGCGTTCCTCTTCGGCAAGATTCAAAGCCTGCTCCGCCGATGAAGCCATCCGCACCTGATGCCCCAGGCTCTCACCCAGCTGGCTCAAACCCCAGCAGATCGATTCTTCATCATCAACGATTAATAATTTCGACACGCGCGTTCTCCACCTGATAGACAGGTAACTCTACGATAAAACAGGTCTGCCGACCTCGACGTTCCCAGTGTAGTTGCCCACCATGGTTCTGCACGATTTCCCTGGCAACAAACAGTCCCAGCCCGGTTCCATCTTTTTTTGCTGTCACCAGAGGCTCAAACATTTTACTGACAATGGCAGACTCTGGCCCCGGTCCAGTATCTGTGACTTCCAAAATAACAGACTCCAAACCACTTGGGAACAGCTTCAACCTGACTTCTGCTTCCAGCTCCTGCTGGGAATCCGGTTCCGTTCGTACCGATAATGTCGCTTCAATGGCATTCAGAATCAGATTAGATATCAGCTGTTCCAGAGATTCCGCATCCCCCTCAATGGTCAATGGTTCTTCAACAGAATCATTGATGAGCCGGACACCCCCATGCCGCGCAGTGGGCTCCAATAGACTCATCAGCTTCTCGACAATCTCATTCAGACACACCGGTTCAAAGCTGGAAAAATGACCGGCTTTGTTTTCCAGAAAACTCTGCAGGTATTGTTCGATCATACAGAGCTGACGATTAGCAACCTGCAATGTCTCATCCTGTTCGCTGTCGGCACATTTTCGCAGATACAGATCTAGAGCAATCCGACAACCGGTTACTGCATTTCGGAGTTGATGAGCGATCGCACCGCGCAACTGTCCCAGCGTCTTCAGCCGCTCACTCCGTTTGACTTCGTCTTCATAATCTCCCAGCAGTTCCGCCATCTGGTTGATGGAAATACTCAAATCGCGAATTTCATCGTCTCGCGCAGGCAGGGTCATCGGATGAAAATCGCCATGCGCAATCTGAGCGACTTTGCGATCCAGTCGCTGCAATGGACGCGTGACTCGACCGGCTATCACAGTCGCCAGAATCGCCACCACAATCAACGCGATACTGCCTGCCAGTAAAGAAGGATAAATGGCGTTCGACAACGCTTCCCGATATGCTTTGACCGGGTAATAAATGTGTAAATACTGCACGTCATCCGTCGGCGACCGCTGGTGAATCTGGACGACGGCGTGAAAAAAACGAGTGTCCCCGGTTTCGATCACATCCGAAATCTGTAACTGGTTCCATTCAGGCGGATTCTGTTTGACAGCCGCTGGGACAAAATCAGGTCGCGTCGAAGAGAGCACCTCGTTGTCCGGTTCCACCAGGACAAAGTCAGCTCCCGATAAACCTTTGGTCTGGTTCAGGACTGCCACCGTTAACGGGAATGTCGCTTCATTAAGGGTATGTGCGATCTGGCGAAACTGATCCCGGATTTGCAGTTTAATCTGGTTGGTGGCCAGCCAGGCATGCAATAGCGTCACTGACACAATAGCGCAGACCATAATGCCCACCATTGGAATCAGAATCTGGTACCGCAAAGGCCAGCGCATTGATCGATAGACTTTCTGTGGGATAACGTAAATTCAAATAAACAGACCACGAACGAGACAGGCCGCAGAGATGAATCCATTTTATGGTAAATACAGACCATAAAACACATTCAACCTGTCAGTTCGGTCGGTATTTTTCAATCCAGAGCTGTTAATCATGGTTATTGAACGTCGACAGATCCGCGGCAAATGTCGAACTATTCGACATGCATATCGAAATAATCGACACCTCTTTTCGGTTTGTCATATCGGTAAAAGCCAACCAACAAAAATCCTGCATACCATCCTGGATAACCTGCACAAATATTTGAAAATAACTGCTTTGGAACATTGTTTGCGGCTATAATTGAGGATTCAAATGACCCGTCCATAAAGTAAGCAGGAATCTTATAATGCGCATCCGACGTGGATTTACCCTGATCGAATTGCTGGTGGTGATTGCCATCATCGCCATTCTGATCGCTCTGTTGCTCCCCGCAGTCCAACAGGCACGCGAAGCAGCCCGCCGAACTCAATGCAAAAACCATCTCAAACAGCTGGGGCTCGCGATTCACAATTATGCCAGCAGCTATCGATATCTGCCCCCCGGCGCGAGCGTAGACCTGTCCGTCTCTTCCACTGGAAACAACGGTTCCTGGGGTGTGCACGGTCGCATTCTCCCCGTATTGGAACAGGGGAACCTGTATAACAATGTTGACCTCTCGATCGCCTGGGATTTCCAGACCGCCATTGATGGTCTCAAAATCTCCGTCTACGCCTGTCCCAGCGATCCCAACAGCGACCGCGTTCGTGACCCTGGTGGCGGAAAGGTGAAACTCTATCCCACCAACTATGGTTTCAATTATGGAACCTGGTTTGTGTTCGACCCCACCAATGGCAGCAGCGGCAATGGTGCCTTTTATCCGAACGCCAGCTTGGGCATGGCTTCTTTTCTGGATGGAACCAGTAACACCCTGCTGGCGGCTGAAGTGAAAGGCTGGCAACCCTACACTCGCAATGGTGGCCCTTCGACGACCACCATTCCCGGCAGCGCATCTGCAGCCGCCACGATTGTTGCCTCGGGCGCCGACTTTAAAACCGATACCGGACACACCGAATGGCCCGATGGCCGCGTTCATCACACTGGTTTTACCGTCACATTAAATCCCAATTCCTATGTGCCTTACACCAGTGGCAGTACGGAATACGACGCCGACTATAATTCCTGGCAGGAAGGAAAGAACGGCAGTGCAGGCTCACCCACTTATGCGATCATCACATCACGCAGCTATCATACCGGCGTGGTCAACGCCGTTCTCGTCGATGGTTCTGTCAGGACTATCAGCGAAAATATTTCGCTCGATATCTGGCGCGCCCTGGGCACCCGCGACAACGGAGAAGTTCTGGGTGAGTTCTAACTTTTCTCACAGCAGCAAAATCCCATAGACAGTAGAGTGGATCTGATTTCGGATCCACTCTTTTTTTGTCTGCATTTTCTGCTCTCAACTATCTTTTCCTGAATTACTGCTGTTAAGATGATGAATGAAAACAGACCCTTTGTGACAGTTAATTCACTGCTTTTGAGTTGAGAACAGGAACCATCATGACATTGAAACAACCAGCGATCGGGCTGATTCTTTCTGCCCTGCTTTGCGTATGCTCACTAAATGAATTGAAATCTGCCGAGTCTAAACCTCTCACTGATTTCACCGTTGATCAGAAAGACAAAACACACTGGTTCGACATTAAAAATCTCGGCGTCGAAGGCAAAGGCTGGACCGAAACGGAGTCCTTCTATAATCGCCTCCCCGCCAAAGCCAAAGGGGTCGTGCGGCCTCCCGTCTGGTCACTCAGCAAACATTCGGCAGGAATGGCGGTTCGCTTCGTCACCGACGCAACAACCATCAAAGCCAAATGGAAACTGACGTCTGCAAATATTGCCATGAATCATATGGCGGCAACCGGCGTCAGCGGACTGGACCTGTACGTCAAAACAGAAACAGGCAAATGGCGCTGGCTGGCAGTCGGCAAACCATCAAAACAGGAAAACAATGAGACACTGATCTCAGGCCTGATTCCCGGCAAACGCGAATACATGCTGTATCTGCCGCTTTATAACGGCGTCGAGTCCGTTGAAATCGGCGTTCCTGAAGCCAGTCACCTCTGGAAAGCACCCCCGCGTGAAGCAGGCAAAGACAAACCGCTCGTTTTCTGGGGAACTTCCATCACCCAGGGAGGCTGTGCCTCACGGACCGGCATGGTTCATACTGCCATCCTGGGACGTCGTCTCGATCTGCCGGTCATCAATCTCGGATTTTCCGGCAACGGTCGGATGGAACCCGAAGTCGCCAAACTGGTCGCTGAACTGGATGCCAGCGTCTTCATCATGGACTGCCTACCCAACGTCACTGCTGAGACAGTCGCGCGGGAAACGGAGCCCCTCGTGAAAACGCTCCGTGCTGCTCACCCTGAGACTCCCATCCTGCTCGTGGAAGACCGGACCTACTCTAATGCCTATCTCAAAAAAAGTAGTCAGGATCGACATCGCACCAGTCGAGAAGCCCTCAAGAAAGCCTATGAAAAGCTGAAACAGGAAGGCGTTAAAAACCTGTATTACCTGGACGGCGAAACTCTGCTGGGTGATGACAGTGAAGACACCGTCGACAGCTCACACCCCACGGACCTCGGTTTCTTCAGACAGGCTGATGCGTTCGAGAGAGTCCTTCGTCCCATTCTGGAACAGCAATCCAAGTGAGATCAGCTCGTTTCTGCCTTTTCCTGTTTCTCGTAATGCTGTCTGCGTGCGGGAAACAGGAACCGCAGGCGGAAAATCCCGCCGCTGTTGCGCTCCCGTCAGTGGCACACTATCAGGAATTTCATACCGAAATCCAGAACTTCTGCAGCCACTGCCATCTCTGTCCTGACCCGGGGATCCTGACAAAAGAGGCCTGGCGAATGCAGATCCCGCGCGAGTATGCACACTTCGAACAGAACCCGAGCCCCAGTCTGCGGGTTCCGCCGGAATCAGAAGTCATCCAGTACTTCGTTTCACAGGCACCGGAATCTCACCGCCTGCCGAAACAGAATCCCCACCCCGATACCAGCCCGATCCGTTTCCGTAAACAGGTCATCCCACGCACTGATTCGAAATTACTCCCGGCAACGACACACCTGAACTGGATCAGTGATACTTCCCCGCATGAACTCCTCTTAACCGATATGGGCTCCGGTGAAACAGGTCGTATTCGGTTTGCTGCAGAACAACCTGAGTACGAACTTCTGGCAAACCTCAAGCACCCGGCTCACATTGAACGGGTCGACCTGAATCAGTATCAACAGCATGATTATCTCATCGCAGACCTGGGCAGTTTCGGGCCGGAAGATCATGACAGGGGGACCGTCAGTTTGCTGACATTTAATCACGAAACGTATTCCTGGCGGACTCAGACTCTTCAGGATCATCTGGGACGTGTCGCGGATGTCAAAGCCGCCGACTTCGACCTTGATGGCGATCTGGACCTGATTGTCGCCGAATTTGGATGGCAGAAAACAGGCCGACTGCTGTACCTGGAAAATGTCTCTGCAGCAAAAACGGATCTGAAATTTAAACAAAGAGTCCTCGACAGTCGGCACGGCGCCAGTCATGTGCTCATCACTGACTGGAACCACGATGGCCGCCCCGACTTCGTCACACTGTTTTCACAGGAACATGAAATCATTGATGCGTTTCTGAATGAAGGGAACGGTCAGTTCAGAAAAGAAACCATTTACCAGGCTCCCCATCCGGCTTACGGTTCCTCCAGTATTTCGCTGGTTGACCTGGATCAGGACAACGACATCGACCTGCTCTACACCAACGGCGACACCATGGACAGTTTTGAACTCCGTCCCGATCATTCGCTGCAATGGCTGGAAAACAAAGGGGCATTCCCCTTGACCCATCATCCAGTTGCCCCACTGACGGGTGCCTATTGCGCCACACACGGCGACTTTGATGGTGACGGCGACATCGATCTCGCCGCCTGTTCCATGACCTGGGATTACAAAGAACAACGCAACACACTCGTCTGGTATGAACAACGTTCCCCCGGTCAGTTCCGCGCTCACCCCCTCGACTTCTCAATGGGCCAGCATCCCGTCCTCACAGCTGGCGACTTCGATGGTGACGGCGATCCCGATCTGGCTGTCGGCAATTTCGAAGGACGCGAAACAGATCAACGAGACAAAACCGAATGGTTCTCAATCTGGTGGAACGAGGGACTCCAAAAGCAGGAATAGTTCCAGTTACGTGCCTCAGGGCTTCAATAGCGTACTGACATTTTTCTCAGGATCAACCAAGAACACCGTTTTCGCATGCGGGTCGGCAACGAGGATGTTCTGTCCCTGGCGCGTGATTCCCACCGGGTTCTTGAACGGTTCGCCGGACACCCATTTTTCCGTAGTTCCGTCCGCAGCGACTTTCCAGAGGGCTTTCTCATACCCGTCGCTGACAATCGCCGAGCCATCGTCCAGGACCACGACATCGTGTGGGAAATTAAACGGCCGACCTTTCACAACAACAGAAACTTTCCCGTCCGGACTGACTTTCAACAGCTGGTCTGTTGTTCCGGAAACGACCCACAGATTTTCTGCCTGATCGAGCGCCAGTCCCCGGGGTGCTTCCACTTTGGCAAACAGGGTCGGCTTCCCGCCCGCAGCAGGGACTTTCCAGATGTGATGCAGTTCCAGATCCGAGACCAGCAGATCGCCGTTCTTCAAAACCACCACATCCATGGGAATTCCAATTCCCCCGTTCGTCAGTGGCTGAGGCTTCGCGCCCGCTTTTTCAAAACGATAAACATCGCGTGTAGAGGAATCGCCGGCCAGCACGCGTCCCTCATTATCAAGGGTCACACAACGTACTGCATTCAACGGAGTACGGAATACTTTTGATCCCGTGAAATAACTGGCAGCTTTTCCCTGATCAAGACTCCAGATGCCTGGCAGCTTCAAATCCGCCACATATACGGGCCCTTTTTCAGTGGCGACAACAGAATTCGGATACGACATCTCTGCAGCCTGTATCATTTCAGGAGCACAGAGAATCAGGAAAACGAAACAGCAACGAGAGAGAAACGGCATCTTGAAAAACCTGAGAAAAATATCGTTAAGTCGGTCAAACCGCATTTTACCGAATCAGAGTGGCAATTGCACTCATGAATTCATACTCAGGGTTTCACCAGAGATTGCCAGAAACGGGCGCTATTCTGACGACGGGTATGATAGATCTCCCGATCCTGCTGCAGCAACTCTTCATCTGGATAAACTTCAGTCGGATAGGGATAACTCTTCATCTCGCGAAATGGCAGAGGTTCGACCGACTGCCCCAGAATCGTATGCAGATTGGCGTCCTTGTCCCAGCCTACACTATGCAGAATAAAATCACGTTTCCAGCCTGATTTGACGGGTTCGTCAGGAACTTTGAACCGCAGCCGCATCTCATCCCCCGAACCCATGATCACCAGTCGATTGTCTGCGGATTCCACCAGGGATTTCACATCCCCGTATCGCGTAAAGCCCCCCTGCATCGGAGGCCACTGGATACCAGTGGTGAGACTCTGGTAATCATAACGTTCCGGCCCGTTGCCCGGAT
>JAGQQP010000108.1 GCA_020426085.1 Planctomycetaceae bacterium
GTTGGAAAGGCGAGAAAGTGAATGGAACGAACTCTAGAAAATTAAAACGGGATTCTCTCAATGAAAGTTCTCTCAAAAGCACTCATCATAGTGATCATTCCCAGCCTGTCCTTCTTTGCTTCCGGTTGTGAAATGTTGCCACATGCGCTACAGCCCAGTCAGTGGCATAAACTGAACCGTGGTCCGGCACCCCGCCAGGATACATATTTTTCCGTTCCCGATCATATTCCGGAACGCGATTTGAATCCGCATACGGGATCACAGAACTGAAGTATTGCTGATGGACAATCGATTGATTTTGCCCATGGAAAGGTCAAAATGAAGGTTCTGATTCGAGTGTGTCTGGTGCTGGTTCTTTCCGGTCTGTCACTGCATTCGACCGGCTGTTCGCTGATGCCACATGCGCTGCAACCCGATCAGCTGCACAAATTGAGTCGACAGGAAAAACGAAGGGACGACATGTACTTTTCCGTTCCCGATGAGATTCCGGCTTTGAAGTATCAGTCTGCTTCGGCAACAGAAGAATAAACTGATTCAGTCCATCCAACATGGATTGTGGCTGCCGCGAAAAAGCTGCGCCTGCAGGTCGGCTTACTTTTTTGATCGCGGGGAAAAATGCTGGCGATCCAGCACCTCGTTTTTCAGGCTTTTCAGTTCTACGGTCAGCGCACCCGAATTACGATCACAGATCAACAGCAGATAACTGTCTTTTCCGGCCAGAAACTTTGAATGCGGGTCGGCGTACTGAGTCCCTGTACCGCTGAGAGATGTATTGTAGTATGTGACTCCAGCAGCTTCCGCCCGTTCGGCGAAATAACCGAAACCGGTCACACAGAGTGTTCCGCGCTGAAACAGTCGTTGCCAGTCCCCCTGCAGTTGATTGCGCATGGTCGCATTGCGTTCGTTATAGAGTGTTACCAGGTGGCCGGGCGGATTCTGCGTAATGGATTCATACCAGCGGTATTGTTCCGAATTCTGATCCAGGGGGTGGCAGGTTTGCCAGGTGGTGCCGAGATCGGAAATGTGGTTGAAATCAAGAGCGACGAATCGAATGTCAAATTCAGGAATATCAAATTTCCATGTCCATTCTTTATCGGGCAGTTCAAAGAAGCGGCGAAATGCAGTTGCCTTCACATCATAGACGGCATGTTCCGGCGGTTTTTTACCGCGCGGATACACTTCTCGGTCATGGTTCCCCAGGACTGGCATGAAGGGCGTTGATCGAAACAGTTCGGGATAAGCGCCGATCAGCTCGAGGTAGGGTTGAATACAGTCCGGCTTTCCGGGACCGCAGGTTTGCCAGAGATTACTGATGTTATCGCCGGCGGACAGCAGCAAATGGACATCATCTTTTAACAGACTCGAAAGATCAGGACGAGACTGCCAGTCAGCAACAATAGCAACGCGGAGCGAATCAGTGGGGTAGGCTTTGAAAATGGCGATTTCGGAATGCTGCTTTCCCGTCTGGACTCGATAGTAGTAAATCGCATCACGTGCGGTGAGGGGAATTTCCACATGATGCAGACTGGCATTCTCTTCGATCTTGATCGTAGTCAGTGTATCAGGGGCCAGACCGAAATGAACAATCGAGTTGCCAGGCAGCGTCGAGCTCCAGTTCACTACGATTCGATCAGGCTGCTGTGATCGATGAGTCAGCCAGATGTGCTGGATTTCTGCTGCGGAAACAGAAGCGGAAGTGTATAGCAGGCAGAGTAAGCAGAGAATGTATTTCATGTAGCGTGTCTCGCGGGATCAAATTTCGACTGTCTACAGATTTGGTGACAGTATGTCTCACTCAGTGAATTGGAATTGTGATACTCTTCGATCGTACCGGGAATAATGGGGGATTTGAATCGGTTTCTATTTCCCTTTTAATTTAATTAAATATTTCTCTGGGCAGGGTAGCCACCAACGTTGAGCATCAGATCAGCGTAAGAAATGCGGAGACATTGTGCTTCTGTAAAGGATCGCAGTGTTCATGCTAATATGATGCATAGGGCTGGTTTGCAGACATGGTAACGGACCTGAACAGAGGCTAAATCAACATTTTTTACCGGTCAATCTCTGTTTTGACAGGAAATACATTCGCAGTGCCTCTAAAATTGTCCAGGCGAAGCAATGTCGCTTCTTTCTTGAAATTCCTGCCTGATACCACATTTTCGGTGTTTGATTGACAAGTAACGTGAGTGACAAAACTCAGAACAAATCCATTTCCCGATTACGAAAAAAAAAGATACTGCTGTCAGTCGGTCTGCTGATAGTTGTGTTGAGTTCACCCTTGTGGGCACGTGGATTCTGGATCGGTTTTCTGCAGGACCGCGCAGAATCAAACCTGCTGACCCGTGATCCGAAACAGTCGTTGAAATGGCTGGCTTATGCCCAATCACTCGATGCTCAGAATGCCAGAACCAGGATTCTGTTGGCCCGTGCCTACCGGAAGTCCCATGAAATGGAACAGGCTTATGCAGCCCTGAAGAACTATTATGAACTGGCTGGTTCAACGGATGAGTTTCAACAGGAGCAATGGCTGCTGAAAGCACAGATTGGCGATAACTCGGATCTCCAGATGCATCTGAGTGAAATGCTGATCGAGCCTGCCGGCAGTATTCAGGATATCTGTGAGACCTATGTTAACAGTTGTATTCTGAATTATCAGTTCAACGATGCATTACAGATACTCGAACTGTGGGAGGCTGATTTTCCCGATGATCCGCTACCGAATTTTATGCGAGGCAGAATGTATGAGCATAAACACGGGTGGCAGGAAGCGATTGCCCAATACCAGACGACTTTGAATAAAGATCCCGGTTATGCACCGGCTGCTTACAGTCTGGGACGGATCAATCTGACATTAAAAAAAACAGAGGAGGCGCTGGAATATTATCAGAGAGCCATCGACTCTACAGAGAACCAGGCTCCTGCCAAGGTAGGTAAAGCGCGCTGTCTGCGGCTGTTGAACAGGAATGAAGAGGCAAAGCAATTGCTGCAGGAAGTTCTGGAATTGAATGTCGAACAGTTGCAACTGGAATACCAGGCCATGGGAGACCACAAGCTGGAGGGACGTAAAGCGGCTCAACTGGCGATGGGGAACCTGGAACTGGCAGACAAAAATTATGATGCTGCTTTGAAATGGCTGGAACCGGCTGCTGAAGCGAATCCGATGGATCTGGGAATCAAGAATTCACTGGTATTAGTTTACAGTCGTCTGGGTAGAAAAGCAGAAGCGAAAGCACTCAGCCTTAAAATCAAGGAGACGAATGACGCATTGGCGGAAATTCAGCAGTTGCTGGATCAGGTTCAGTTGAAGCCCGATGATCCGGAGCTGCGTTTTCAAATTGGAAAGATGTACCTGAAGTATGTTTCCGAAGAACAGGGAATCGTCTGGCTCAACAGTGTGTTGCTGTACCAGTCGGACCATCTCGGAGCGCATTTAGAACTGGCGCGGTATTATGAAGAGAATCAGTCGCGTGGAGAGAGTTTTCAAAGGCTGGCTAAATTGCATCGTAAACAGGCAGATGCTTTAAACAGGATGTCGAAGAAAGTTCCTCAGTCTGCAGGAAACCGGGATGTTCCCGACGATCATTCCATCGATGCTTTCAGGTCTCCACAGAAAGAAAAGTCCGGTCCCTGATGAACATGATTTTGCTGCTCAAGCTTTTTCCGAATTACTGCGCCAGGTGTTTTCTTTCCTGTCGAAGTCTCACGATGTTGCTGTGTACCTGGGTCTGTTTGTGGGTCAGCGGTTGTCAGACGGAGTCTGTAGAAAAAGAACAGCAGGCCAGTCAAGAGGCAACACGCCAGGCTTCCTCCGGGGCTCCTGCAGATGGTATCCGTCCCGAATTTGAAGATATCTGGCCTGAGCAGAAATTGGATTTTGTGTATCGCAACGGCAGAGATGCGAACGAACTGGCGATCCTGGAAACTCTGGGGGGCGGTACGGCAATCTTAGACTATGACCGTGATGGCAGACTGGATCTGTTTTATACAGGGGGTGGTACTTTTGAGAATAAAACAACCAGAGGCTATCCCTCGACTTTGCTGCGACATACAGGACAACTGAAATTCGAGGATCGAACAGCTCAGGCGGGAATGGGGTTAGCAGCCTTCTACAGTAATGGCTGTTCAGCGGGTGACTATGACAACGACGGCTTTCAGGACCTGATTGTCACCGGGTATGGCGGTTCGATTCTCTGGCGAAATATGGGTGATGGTACCTTTGAAGAAACATCGATTGATGCGGGGTTGCGGAACTGTTTCTGGGGATCGAGTGCTGGTTGGGGGGACTTGAATGGTGATGGTTTGCTGGATCTTTACCTGACACAATATTCTGACTGGTCGTTTCAGAATCACCCGGAATGTCACCTGACGCCAGGGGTACCCGATGTCTGTTCTCCGCATTCATTTAAAGGAGTGAGGGATCTGCTGTTTTATAACCGCGGCGATGGGACATTCTATGATGCTTCCGATGAAGCAGGGCTGGTCCCCGAAGGCAAAGGCCTGGGAGTGATTCTTGCCGACCTGGACAATGACAGCGACCTGGATGTTTATGTCTGTAACGATGCTGTGGAGAATTTTCTCTACCTGAATGACGGACAGGGGAAACTCGAAGAAGTCGGCATCATCAATGGCGCGGCTGTCGATGACCGGGCGACACCAAACGGCAGTATGGGCGTTGATATCATGGACTATAACCAGGATGGGTTGTCTGATCTATGGGTTGCGAATTACGAGAAAGAAGCGTTTGCCCTCTATCGGAATGATGGTGATGCCCAGTTTCTGCACGTGAGTAATGACACAGGCGTTACCTCCATTGGAACGCTGTTTGTGGGGTTTGGAACGGTCTGTGCCGACTTCGATCTGGATGGGGACGAAGATGTGTTTGTTGTCAACGGGCATGTTGCTTACTACTCACTTAACTCTCCTTTCCGCCAGAAACCCCTGTATCTGGAAAATCACGAAGGAAGATTTACGCAGATCGAATTTGATGAGAGTTCCTATCTGGGGCAAGCGCATACAGGCAGGGGACTGGCGGCGGCAGATTTCAACGATGATGGAAATCTCGATCTTGCTGTGTCTAATTTCAGTGATCCTCCGGCAATCCTCAAAAATACGACTCGAACCGAGGGAAACTGGATTTCAGTACGTTTGATCGGGATCCGGAGTAACCGGGATGGAGTGGGCGCACGTTTGGTTCTACACACTTCTTCAGGGGATCAGATGAGACAGGTAAAAGGGGGAAGCAGTTATCTGTCATCTGGAGATTTGAGAGTTCACTGGGGAATTCCAAAGGGCGTAACCGTAAATGGGGTTACAGTTTACTGGCCATCAGGAGTCCAGCAGGAGATCAAATCGCTGCAAATCAATGCAATGAATTCCCTTCTGGAACCAGTGTCAATGAGTGCCGATCCCAGCCCAGAGGGGTCATAATTAAAACGGTACTTACAACGCTCTCACACAGTGATGGGTACAAACTGACAGTTTGGTTGTTGCCGCAAGTCTATATATTTAAATAGCTTAAATAAAGATAACTCAGTAAAAATGGATTGTTTTGTCTGCATAATTGTGTGGAAAACATTGAGTTATCATGAAAAATCCATAAAATAGACGATGCTGTTATATGCATTTAGAAGCATCCAGCATTCTTCTTATGCGATCCGCCAATATACATCTTGCGCTGGCGTTGTATCCTATTTTTATTGGCGCATATTGCAATTTTTCTTTTATCCTGCAGGAGAGTCACATGAAACACCTATTAAGAAGGAGACGAGCTTTTACGCTGATTGAATTGCTCGTCGTAATCGCAATCATTGCTATTTTGATTGCGCTGCTGTTACCAGCTGTGCAACAGGCACGGGAAGCGGCCCGCAGAAGCAGCTGTAAGAACAATCTGAAACAGTTCGGGCTGGCCTTACACAACTACCATGAGAGTCATGGTTGTTTTGGTCAGATGACGCTTACTGCCTATTACAAAGGAGGTTCTCCCGGTTACCATCCCTGGACCGGATTCAGTCAGCAGGCCATGCTGTTGCCCTTCCTGGATCAGGCAACAATTTACAACCAGTTTGATTTCCAGTTCTCCTGTGAAGAAGCTCCAAACATCAACAACCGCAATGCTGGTATTGGTGTGTTCCGTTGTCCTTCCGATCCACGGTTCACCAACTATGGTGAAGGGCACCTGAATTACTACATGTCTGCTGGTCCCTGTCTGGGTTGGGCAGTCGGTCTGAGTTCACAGAACGGCTTCTCCCGATACTCAATTGTGACTCGCATCTCAGATATTCTCGATGGTACCTCCAATGTGGTTGCGATGGGCGAGCGTATTGTCGGGTCTAACAATTCCTCTGCATTCAGTGAAAATGGCGATGTTCGACGCCAGGTTGCCTTTGCAGGTGGAAACAACACAACATTCCCAACGCAGTCAGCTCTGGCGACACATGGTGCTTCCTGTGCTGCTGCGAGCGCATTTTATGTGCATCGTGGATCACGCTGGATGCGGGCGGATGAGTGCTGGTTCAATACCTGGAACACGCCGAACTCACCCAACAATGACTGCAGCACCGGTAACGGTGGACACGCGGGTGGTGATGCTCCTGCCGTTCAGGCAGCACGCAGCCGACACACTGGCGGTGCCCATGTGCTGATGGCAGATGGTTCTGTGCATTTCGTGTCAGACAATATTGACTTACTGAAATGGCAGCAACTGGGAGCCATTGCCGATGGTGCTTCAGTCAGCATCAACGAGTAATCCTGTGATTGCAAAATGACTTCGATGAATCAGCTCGGCAATCTCCGTTGCCGGGCTGATTTTCTTTTATATAATCAGAATCAGAAACAAAGTGTGGTTACAAGACAGACATTAGAAAGGGTCATTTGAAATGTACAAACTGGGTTATGCCTGTGTATTGTTGAGTTTTATGCTGGTCGGTTGTGGTGGAGGAGGAGGTACTGGTGAAACAGCGCCTGCCAATCAGGAGACACCTCCCGCTCAGGATTTATCCGCCGTCAAAACAAGTTTGAACGCGATTGCCGAATCCGGTGTCGTCGACAGCAGCTTCTTCGGTATTCCTGAAAGTCTGGAACAGGCTGGAAAACCGGAACTGGCAGAAGAAGCCAAAAAACTGGGTACTATGTCGAATCCGAAACAGGTCAAGGAAGCCGCCAAGAAGCTGGCTGATAAGCTGTAATTCGGGATCAGCGATATCATAAATACGGTTTGAAGACACCTTTCATCACAATTGATGGAAGGTGTTTTTTCATTTCCCGCCAGCGCATGAAAAAAGGGAGTCGATCGAGGACCGACTCCCTTTTGTTGTTTCTGTTACGGGAAGCTTAAACTTTAGGTTCCCAACCTGGTTCGTATTCACGAGTCCAGAGAGCCATGGCATCTTCGTCATTCTGAATATGACCGTTGGCAGGATCGCAGGTCATCGTACGACCGGTACGGTGTGCGATGTTACCAAGGTGGCAGAGCAGTGTGCTCTTGTGTCCGATTTCGATCTCCGCATTCAGGTTCAAAGGCTCATTGTTACGGATAGCATCAATGAAGTTTTGAGCGTGTTCGCTCATGCCCTGATTACCGTCTACTTTTTCGATTTCTTTGTCCTTCGCGTCCAGGATGCGATAACCGCCGGAAGTACCAAGAATCAAAGTTCCCTTGCTGCCGAAGAAGGTGACAAAGTCATTTTTATGACGGTTACAGCTGGTACCCTGCCAGGTGATCTGCTTGCCGCCATCAAATTCATAGGCGACCACATGGGTGTCCGGTGTCTGCTGATCATCATCATAGGCATAACGACCACCACTGGAGACGACGCGGGTAGGATATTCGGCATCCAGACCCCAGCGGCAGAGATCCAGAGAGTGCACACCGTTATTTCCCAGTTCGCCGTTGCCATACTTCCAGAACCAGTGCCAGTTGTAATGGATCAGGTTGTCTACATATTTCTGACGGGGAGCAGGTCCCTGCCAGAGATTCCAGTCGAGGTAGGAAGGAGCTTTCTCATCCGGTTTGTGTCCGATAGAGGGTCGCCAGCGAAAGACCAGGCCGCGAGCCATATACACATCGCCAATCGTTCCTTTACGGAGGTGTTCGACACCTTCCTGAATCGCGGGCTGGCTGCGTAGCTGAACGCCGTGCTGCACGATCCGCTTGTATTTCTTAGCCGCTTCAATCATTTTGCGGCCTTCAAACAGATTGTGAGAACCCGGCTTTTCGACATAAACGTCTTTACCAGCCTGACAGGCCCAGATGGTCGCCAGTGAATGCCAGTGATTCGGCGTGGCTACTGTCACCACATCAATATCATCGCGGTCAAAGACTTTCCGCATATCGGTTTCGGTTTCGACTTTGCGCCCGTATTTCTTTTCGAACTCAGCCGCCCGTTTGGCAAGAACCTGTTCATCGGGATCACACAACAGCACCACATCAGCGCCTTCGATTTCACCAATCGCTTTGATATGTGTTTTACCGCGACCATTCACTCCCAGAACAGCAACTCTGATTTTACTGTTAACATCTGCTCGCGCGGTACCAGTCAGCAGGGAGGTGGCTGCGACGGCCCCTGCACTGGTCTGGAGAAAACTGCGTCGTGTGACCTCACTCATAATAAACCCTTTGTCTTTTGAATAATAAAAACGTCAACCGGTTTCAGGCTGAACGAAAAAGAACCCCCCGAGTCAATACATTATCGTATGCTGCCTGCCCGGCATTGTCCAGACTTTGGACAGCGGATCCTCAGTTAACAAAACTGGATATTTTCTGAAATAGTTTCTCAACAGGAGACTTAACGTTGTTTACTTTTAGCAACAACTGCCTGTGCACAGGGACAAACGGCGTTTTCAGGGTTTTTGATGCTGCCAACTGCTCCGCATTTGAATCCATGTTGATCTCGGGAAACATCACTGAAGAATCTGAACAGGGTCTGATTGATTTACCAGAGCATTCCCAGTCGACTCACAAGCAAATTCAAACTCCCCTCTCTGATTTGTGTGATATATTTTTAAAGGATCAACTATGAATCAAAAACGAATCACAACCTGTCTCTTAATCCAAGCCTGTGATCGAATCATCACTGCAGACACAGTCCACCTGAATTAAAGACATGACAAAACGCTTTCCCGTTTCATGCGGAGAGCGTTTTGTTTTTTCAAAACACAAAACATGCTCAGAAAGAAGCTGCCTATGAAGGTACTAGTCGTCGATGAAGTAGGATATACCTGCTACGTGCACACCAGACTGCTCGAGGAACTGGGGTACGAAGTCATCTGTGCCTCGTCCGGATTTGAAGCACTCTCGATTCTCGAAATGGACAGTGAAATCAAAATCATGTTCTCCGAGCTCGTGATGCGCGAACTGGACGGTCTGGATCTGTTTCTCAAGGTTCAGAAACAGGAACGCTATAACGACGACGGGCAGCTGGATTCTCCCATGTTTTTCCTGCTCACATCACTCCAGCCCGGCAGCCAGTCTCAAAATCGTCAATTAGAACGACTGGAACTGGCCAAGAAACTGGGCATCACAGGTGTCATTTACAAAACACGCGACCGGGAAGAACTGAAACAGGCTTTTGGTCATAATCTGAAAGCGGCACTGGGTGAACTCTCCGAGGCGGCACCGCTTGACATTCACACCCCGGCACAGCATCTCTGTGAGATCATCAAAGACATCATTGAATCAAAAAATCTGGATGCGGCTGAAGAATTTTTCGATCTGATCAAAACACAGACTGAATACCTGGAATTCTTTATTGAAAGCTCGCAAAAACAGGTCGAGACCGCTTAACAACCTGGGGCCATAACTTCTCCGCCGAAAGTTTGCCTGACAACTGCCCACACTTCCCATTGCTACCTTCCTGCCTTCTCTACTCCCGTCTCCTTTCAATCACGTGAAATTCATGGCAACCTGACCGCCAACCGTGTAAGATGCAGTACAGTGATGAGTGTATTACTGTTC
>JAGQQP010000109.1 GCA_020426085.1 Planctomycetaceae bacterium
GTCAATGTCTCGATGATTCGAACCTCTCCAGATCCGGAAGCCAACTTCTGCAGTTTTCCTCTTATTTCGCCACCTTGCTTCAGTTTGATTAGATCACAATATCCTGGATTCTGCAGACTCAGGATTAACGTCAGGAGCAAGGGGACAGAAAGAGCGAGTTTTGCAGCCTGGAAAAAATGCTCTGGAAACATGGTACCTGTTTTCATACCCGTGGAAGTTTTGAGCTAGAAATGTATGAGAGACTCATCGCGTCAATCGTTTTGCAGTTAGATTTTACCATCTTCAGACATAGTGGGACAGCATCTTTTTTCTAAAGTCCTTGAATATGAAATTCGTATTTGCGGATGAAACAAAATACAGAAAGGGATTCGAAGCTGTAGTAAATTGCTGGTTGGTACTTCATTGAACCAGTGATTGTAGTGGGATGTACAGTTTTTCTAGTGGAAATTCTTCAAATGATTTCAGAACTATGCTGGATTCCCCTTTGGTGGAATGGGTAGAATGGGATGTGTGAGTCAGGGCGGAGCAATTCGAATACTGCTTTACAAACGCTTTTTATAGACAGTTTTCGGTCAAAGTGAGTCTATATTGTAGACTTGAGAAGAGCTACTTTGAGTTTGCAGTTATCGATGCAGGCCGATTTACCTGTTCTGAGAATGCCAGTCTTAAAATCATCTTGTAAAAGTTGGTCCTATGTTTTTGTGTAAAAAATTGACAGTTAGTTTATTGATGTTATTAGTAACAATCACCGGGAGTGATTCCCTGATGGCTCAACGTCTGAATGAGTCTTCGGTTGGTATCACGATTCCTACACAACGGCAGTTGGGACAATATGATCTCGAACGCGTCTGGTGGGGGCAGGCTACTGTTGATCCGCATCGGGACCGGATTGTGCATTTATCGATTGACGAAATCAATTTGTATGCATTATCTACGGCAGGTATCATTACCGCGTTTAACAATGAAACCGGTAAGAAACTGTGGGCGACTCAATTAGGGAGAGGAAATAATATCGGCTATGCGCCTGTCTCCAATTCTAAATATGTCTACATCACCGTGGGGACCAAGTTATATGCTATCGACAGGTTGAATGGCGAGATTGACTGGCAGTTGCCATTGCCAGGTTCTGCATCAACGAGTCCCACGGTTGACGAAGATGCGATCTATGTAGGCACCCTGAGTGGCCGGATGTATGCATGGGATCTTAAAAAACTGAATGAATTAAGTAATGAGTCAAAACTCCCGGCATGGCGTGAAAGTGCAATCCGCTGGACCTTTCAGACAGGGGATACCATCAACACTCCACCACTGGTCACAAACCGGACTTTATTGTTCGCCAGCCACGATGGTTCACTCTATTCGGTAACACTTCAGGACCGGCAGTTGGCTTTTCAGTTTGAAACAGATGCTCCCATTTCTGCCAGTCTTGCTGAAGAAGGGAAGAGTCTTTTCCTCGCTTCTGAGGATCAGAATCTCTATTGTCTGAATATCTTGAATGGAATTGTACGCTGGCGAATTCGAACCTCGTTTCCATTAGTCTATCCAGTTTCTGTTCTGGACAACGAAGTTTATCTTTCTTCGAAGAAAAATGGTCTGTTTCAACTCTCAGCTCAAAGCGGACTGGAGCAGTGGTGGCAGCCACTGGGTTCTCGTTTTATTTCGCTGTCACCGACTCGTGTTTATGCGACAGATGAGCTGGGGAATCTACTGGTGCTTTCCCGCACGGATGGTGCGATACTTTCTGCTGTACCTCTTCGTAAATATCAGGTCAAGCTGATGAACGAACAGACGGATCGAATTTTCTGTGCTTCAGAATCGGGTATTATTCTATGTCTGAAACAGAAGGACCTTCCATTTCCGATCCGCTTCAAAAATCAGGATAAGTATCCGATTCTTCCTGAGATTTCGCCAGAACCAGCAGCAAACGAAGATCAGCCAGAAACTTCAGCTGACGATGAAAATACCGATAATTAAGTCAGTTTTATCAGCTGCTTTCTTTCCTCAGGCCTCATTTGTTTTCTGATCACATACTGGCTAAACTGAGTCCGTGTTGTGCATGGAACGACTTCGGTGGTGATCTGCTACTGGAAGTCTGTTTATATCAGGCACAGGGGAATTCTTTAACGACAGGCGGACATTGTCCCTTCTGTATTCTCAGGTGATTGTCTAAGAAACAAATGAGTAATTCACATCCACGTCGCGCATTAGTTAGTGTCAGTAATAAAACAGGTCTAGGTGAATTTATAAATGGTCTGGCCGAGTTGGGCTTTGAATTTATCTCGACCGGTGGTACTCGTCGCTATCTGGAAGAGCAGGGCGTGAAGGTCATCGATATTTCTGAATATACGGGTTTCCCTGAGATCATGGATGGTCGTGTCAAGACACTGCATCCTAAGGTTCATGGAGCGATTCTGGGACGTCCCGATCTGGCCAGTGATGCTGCCTCAATTCAGGAATTTGGGATCGTACCATTTGAACTGGTTGTCTGTAACCTCTACCCGTTTGAAGCAACGATTGCCAAACCAGATGTAACTCTGGCAGAAGCGATCGAACAAATCGATATCGGTGGCCCCAGTATGGTCAGGTCAGCCGCCAAGAACCATGCTTATGTCGGTATTGTCACCGGCCAGGCACAATATGGGCAGGTGCTGGAGGCGCTGAAGACGGGGCCACTGACTCCGGAGTTTCGCCTGAAACTATCTGCTGCTGCATTTGAGATGACAGCACGCTATGATCGCGCTGTCGCTAACTATATGGCTTCAGTTCTGCCGTCTGAGGAAAGCACACAGAGTCGGTTTCCAGAACAGGTCAGCATCAATCTGGTAAAACGGGATCAACTGCGTTACGGTGAAAATCCGCACCAGGGAGCTGCATTTTATGTTGAACAGAATCCTCCCGCAGCCAGCGTTGCCCAGGCGGAGCAGTTGAACGGTAAAGAGCTCTCTTACAACAACTTTCTGGATCTGGATGCAGCTCTGCAGATTGCCAGTGATTTTGACAAACCTGCTGCAGTGGTGATCAAGCATACTAACCCTTGTGGATGTGCGACGGCAGACACACTGGTAGAAGCATTCGAGAAAGCGTATGCCGGCGACCCTGTCAGTGCGTTTGGATCCATTCTGAGTTTCAATCAGACCGTTGATCAGGCGACGGCTGAAAAACTGTGTGAACCAAATCGGTTTATTGAAGCGATTATTGCACCGGATTATGAACCGGCTGCATTCGAATTGCTGACCACAAAGCCAAAGTGGAAAAAGAATGTGCGACTCATGAAATGTCCCATGATGCAACAACCGGCAGAACCCAGCCTCGACTACCGACGGGTTTCTGGTGGTCTGCTTGTGCAGGAGAAAGATGAACTGCGAGATGACAAAGCTGACTGGAAAGTTGTGACAGAACGTGAACCCACGCCTGAAGAGTTAAGCAGTTTGAGTTTCGGCTGGGTGGTCTGTCGACACGTCAAATCAAACGCCATTGTCCTGGCCAAAGATGAAATGCTTCTGGGCGCCGGTGCTGGTCAGATGAGTCGCCTTGATTCATCCTATATCGCTGCCTACAAAGCAGGTGACCGCAGCCAGGGCTCTATTGTTGCTTCTGATGCGTTCTTCCCGTTCCGCGACGGTGTTGATGAAGCGGCCAAGGCGGGAGTGACTGCCATTATTCAACCGGGTGGTTCGGTCCGCGATGAAGAAGTGATTGCCGCCTGCAATGAGCACAACATTGCTATGATCTTCACCGGACGCCGCCATTTCAAACATTAAATATGACTGAGCAGCACTGCGAAAGCAGTTCGAACATATAATCTCCCGTTGTGTGGAAGATACTCGATCGTTCACACAGCGTTTTTATTTTGCATTGACTCGCTTGGCCCAGGCGTCAAAACGCTGTGCCAGCTTCTTAACCTGTTCGGGATGCTGGTCAGCCACATCTGTCGTTTCGGTTCCATCTATATCCAGGTTATATAACTGCCACACCGTCGGCTTTTTACGGGGGCGAATAGCTTTCCAGTGGCCACTCAGGATGACCTGATGGCGGGGAAGGTTCCAGCAAAGTTCCGCGTTGGGGCTCCGCAGTTTGCCCTGGAAAACCGGGAGCAGACTCTTGCCTTCGACTGGCAGAGGGTGACGCCCTTTGAATTCACGGGGATAATCTGCCTGTGCGATCTCCAGAAAGGTAGGCATGAAATCGATCACGTGTCCCGGTTGACGTGTAATCACACCTCCCTGTTGAATCACAGCAGGCCAGCGAACAACCAGAGGTGTCCGAATACCACCTTCATATCCTTCCAGCTTGGTTCCACGGAACGGGGTGTTACTGATCGTCGCCCAGGCCAGACCATAGGCGGCAAAAGTATCTGGTGGACCTGGGAGATGATCAGGACCACTTCCGGGTTTAATCATCACGCCGTCCCGTCTCCAGTTACGGTTCGGAGTCTTCTCGCTGAAACCAAAGCCACTTTTACTGGGAGAGAGCCCCCCGTCTGGCGCTGCGCCATTGTCGGAGAGAAAGATCACCAGCGTGTTGTCATCCGCATCAGCAGCCTTCAGTGTCTGCAGTAACTGCCCCAGTCCCTGGTCGATCGACTTGACCTGGGCGGCGTAGACGGCCATTCGCTCTGCCTGCCAGCGTTGATGCTGTTCCTGCTTCCAGTTGTGAATGCTTGCGGCTCGTGGTGCCAGTTGCCATTCTTCCGGGATCAGTCCAGTCTGTCGCTGATTTCGAAAACGCTCTGCTCGAATCTGATCCCAGCCCTGTTCCAGATACTGTTTACGGTAGCGGGCGATTTCCTGTTCACGGGCATGCAGCGGCCAGTGGGGAGCGATATGAGCCACATACAGCAGGAACGGCTGTTGGCTGGTAAGGCCTTCCTTAAGAAACTGCACCGCATGCTCATTGAAAGCATCGGTGAGGTAGAAGTCTTCAGGGAGTTCGATTCGCTGCCGATCCAGAAAAAAAGGATTCTGGTCGACCTCATGATAATAGCTGATTTTTGCCTGGCACATTGGGCCGTAGAAACGGTCAAATCCACGGTCAAGAGCCGAGTCTCGTCCCTGCCACTTCCCGACCATCATCGTGCGATAGCCGGCCTGTTGAAGGATTTCACCGAAAGTCATACAGACGTCAAAGTTCTTGGGCTCGTTCCAGCGGTCTCCACGATGCCCGGTCTGCTGACAATACAGTCCCGTCAGTAATGAGGCTCGTGTCGGGCCACAGATCGCATTGTTATAGAACTGGGTAAAACGCATCCCATCCCGGGACAGTGAATCTATATGCGGTGTCTCAATTTCACCTCCGTAGCAGCCAATATCCGACCAACCCAGATCGTCGGCCATGACCAGGATAATGTTGGGGCGTTGGACTGGAGCATCTCCCCACAGTAGCGGGCATGAGCAAAAGACAAGCAGGAACAGCAGGCAGGGGCGTAAAATCAGATGGTGCATTGTGTACTTAATTTTCCTCAAAGACGAAGAAAGTCGATCAATTCCAGGGACTGGCCATGAATTGATCTTACCATTTCGCACTTGTGAGAGTCAATTTTTTCAGGCAGCAGGAAAAGAAATCACTGTCCGGTATTGAGACCAGCGCAATAAAATAAGAGAGCCTTCCTGAATCAGAAAGGCTCTCTTGGAGGTATCAGAATCATTCAACTTATGGAATGATCTATTATGTGAGAGTAATCACAAATCCTAGAAGACAAGGATTACGTCGGTACCGACAGTGAACTGGCTGTCTTTGGTGGCACCGCTCTTGGTTGTCCAGGGATCAGACCCGTCAGCCCAGTCCCAGCGAACTTCCGGACGAACCTGGATGCAGGAGTTGATTTTGTGGTTCAAACCTGCAGTGATTTCGTAGTAGTTCGTACCAGCAGCTGGTACTGGGAAAGAAGCATTGTGGTTACGCCAGTATTCAACTCGCAGACCAGCGCGAGTCGTATCGCAGAGGTCGTAGAACAGGTACTGGTTAATGCCGTAGGCTTCACCATCTACGCCAGCAGCATTGGCATCACCGTTCTGTAAGAACATGTGGTCATGCTGGAAAACGTAAGACAGTTTATCAGTCAGTTTCTGCTGAGCAACGATGCTGTACATGGTCAGATTGGAAGTACCGCCGAAAGCATCGTTTTCACCACCAGATGTAAGAGCAAATGTCACTGCAGTGTCTTCGCTATCGCTTGTCCAGCCGATAGAACCCAGGAAGCTCCACTCATTGTTCTGATTTTCGAAATCATCCCAACCTGTGGTGATACCACCGGTCAGCGAGATGTTGTCGCTCAGATCAGTACTGGCCAGAACACCTGTGTGGGTGAAGGGCTCATCGTACTGCATTGTGTAAGCGTGTGAGTAGAAGAAGTTTCCAGTAGCAGGAACAACTTCATATCCAATCAGTGTATAGAAGTGACCAGCATTGACGGTCACACCGTTACCGATGGGAGCGTAGAATGATGCATACAACTGTGGCATTGCCAGACCAATCTGGTTGGCAGTTGCATTGTTGTTGTCTGACCAGGTACCATCAAAGTTGGGAGTATTGTTCGGACCACCGAATACAGCTGTATCAGCAGCATCGGAACCAACAACCAGGTCAACACGACCACCCCAGCCGAAGCAATCTTCATTGGCAGCAGCGTCTTTTTCCAGAACGAAGTACAGCTGGTTCAACATGAACTGGCTGTCAGCCTGGTTGAATCCAACACCGGGAGTGTTCAAGTCGTTGGCAGGACGGTTACCATTGAAGGTAATACCGAATTCCAGCCAGCCACTCAATTTCCAACCGTTGTCTTCGAGGAAGTTACCACAGCCATCGCAGTCGTCGAACAGACGAGTCAGGCGGCCGCTGCAGCAGTCTTCATCATCGCTTGACTCTTCGCCGCAGCAGGTATCAGGATTGGTGCAGGTAGGAGCACAAGTCTTAGGTGCACAGCACTCTGCTGTTAACCGTTCGAGTTCTGCAGCTAACTTTGTACCAGCTTCCTCATACACTTTCGTGCAGCAGGCATTGGGTTGATCTGGTGTGCACGAAGGGGCACAACCAGCATCACCACCAAATGCAGGTGATACAGCCATGAGACCCAGCCCACTTAAGAGGAGCCCAGTCAGTCTGGCTTTTCTTTTCAGTTCATTCAGTTTTCGCATATTTTAACTCCTGAGTACACGCTAAAGGTGCTTGGTCTCCATACCGTCAGAAGGGAGGCGTATATGCTTTCCAAAACATTGAATTGGTAGAAGCCATACTGACGGTCTAATCAAAATCCCATCGTTACAATTAGATGACCTGCGAGGTCCGACAAATTGAGCGCTAACATAACGATGGCTCTAACACGGAATATCGGAATTCTCCATAGTCGCTTTGATGAAAAGAGATACGTCAAGAATATCCTGACTGATCAGGAAGGTCTGGCTTGTTCTACCAGTTACCGGAAGCGTTAAAGTTTAACAAATCATAAATTATGTTAAGCTTGCGCGAAGAATAAGCAGCGCGTCATACATAATTGGACTCAATTCAGAGAAGAGTCTTTAGATTAAGACTTTATCAGGAGAGTAATTATGAGGCACTTGCAAAGAGGGCGTCCACGAATCCTTGTGAGTTAAACAGCTCAAGGTCATCGATTTGCTCCCCGACACCGACGTATTTCACGGGGATTCCCATCTTCTGACGGATGGCAACGGTGACTCCACCCCGTGCTGTTCCATCTAATTTTGCTAAAATTAGTCCAGAACATTCGATCGATTTCGAAAAATGTTCTGCCTGACTGATTCCGTTTTGTCCAGTTGTTGCATCCAGGACTAGTAGACTTTCGTGAGGGGCATTCGGGATTTTTTTGCTCACAACACGTTTGATTTTTTCGAGTTCTTCCATCAGGTTTGTGTGAGTCTGTAAGCGTCCAGCGGTGTCAATTATCAGGTAATCAACACCGGTTTCCAGTGCCCGTTCGCAACCTGAATAGGCTACACTGGCAGGGTCTGTACCATCGGGCCTTGTGACAATTTCACATCCCAGTCTTTCGGACCACATTGTGAGCTGTTCGACTGCTGCGGCCCGGAACGTATCTCCCGCTGCTAATAATACTGTCTTGTTCTGTTTCAGGATCAGATTTGCGAGTTTCGCAATTGAAGTCGTTTTTCCGACTCCATTTACTCCCGCTACGAGAATGACTGTTACCCCTTCAGGATTTTTGCTCAAAGGTGATAATGGGTCTGAAATATCCCACTTTGTATCTCCTTCACCTTCGAGAAGTGTGCGAATTTTCTCTTTCACTGTCTCTTCGATTTCATCAAGAATGACAGTACGCCCCCCATGTTTTTTGCGTATTTCATCACAAATTGCAGAAGAGGCAACGACGCCCATGTCCGTTTTGATTAAACGGGCTTCAAACTGTTCAATTTTCTGGTCATCCAGGATTTCGCCCGCTTTAAATAAATCGCGAACATCTGTCCTTAATACTTCTTTAGTTTTTTCTAAACCACGTTTTAAGCGGTCAAACAGACCCATTTTTCTTCTCTCTTACTGGATGCAGCTGAATGATGTTTGTTCTGGATCGCCAGGATGTTCAGTCGGGGATAATATAATGTATGGAGTCAGACGGCAAGTATCTGCATTTCTTAGATGAATCTATGATTCTACTTTATTATTATTGAGTAGACTGTCAAATCGTTGAATTGCCTGTGCCCAAATGGTTTTTTCCTGTGGCTCATAACGTTTGGTTTCTACAGAATTCAGTACAATCTCTCGTATTTCAGACAGTGAACTGACCGCCCCGACTGCTCTTGCCTGGACTAAAACATTTCCGAGTCCTGTGGCTTCGACCGGACCGGTGATCACAGGAATCTGGCAGGCATTCGCGGTGAACTGGTTCAGCAACTCATTTTTGGTCCCTCCGCCGACAATATGGATTACTTCGATGGGGGTTCCTGTCAATTCTTCGAGCCAGCCTGAAACCTTACGATATTTCAAAGCCAGGCTTTCCAGAGCGCAACGAATGTACTGGCCGGCGGTTTCCGGGACTGGTTGACCGGATTCTCTACAGTATTGCGAGATTGCCTCAGGCATATCCGTGGGGCTTAAGAATCGTGGATCATCGGGGTCTACGAGAGAGCGAAACGGTTCAGCGGAGGCAGCAGCTTCAGCCAGTTCTGAATATTCCATCGTTTGTCCCTGGCGTTCATACGATCGTTTGCATTCCTGTACCAGCCAGAGGCCCATGATATTTTTCAGTAATCGATAGGTACCATCAATGCCCCCTTCGTTTGTGAAATTCAACTCAAACGCCCGTTTGCCTAAAACGGCAGAATTGACTTCGACGCCCATCAGAGACCAGGTCCCGGAACTGATGTACGCCCAGTTCGGATTCCCTGTCTGAGAGGTTGGAATCGCGGCAACGGCAGACGCGGTGTCGTGAGTGGCAGGAGTGATGACATCGATTTTACTGAGCCCTGTCTGCTGCATGACTTCTTCACGTAAGGTTCCCAGTTTCGTTCCAGGTGAAACCAGTTTAGGAAGCATGGAAGTCGGGATCTCCAGTTTACGTAATAAGTCATAGGCCCAGTCTCCCGTCAGAGGATTCAGGCATTGTGTTGTTGTCGCATTGGTAAATTCTACAACCTGACTGCCCGAGAGCAACCAGTGAAAGAAGTCAGGCATCATTAGAAACGTTCTGGCCTGCTTCAGTAATTCAGGATCAGTCTGCTGCATGGCTAATAACTGGTACAGGGTATTGATCTCCATGAACTGGAGACCGGTGGCATCAAAAATTTCCTGCTGCGGGACGCGCGAAGTCGCAAGGTTCAGCATGCCATCGGTGCGCGGATCTCGATAATGATAAGGCTGTCCCAGCATTTCCTGTTTTTCGGAAAGCAGTACATAGTCAACTCCCCATGTATCCACACCGACCGAAATAATCTGATCGCCATATTTTTGTGCGGCGAGAGAGAGACCTTTTAATATGGAAG
>JAGQQP010000010.1 GCA_020426085.1 Planctomycetaceae bacterium
GCGATCTGGAAGAAGCGGCCGCCAACGGACACAAACGGGCACAGCTTGCCCTGGGCGTGTTCCACTCAGCCATTCGCCAATACCTGGGAGCTTACATGACGGTACTGGGGGGTGTCGATGCGATTGTTTTCACGGGTGGAATCGGTGAGAACAGTGTCAGCTTAAGAGAAAAAGTCTGCAGCAACCTGGAATGGGCGGGAATTCGTCTGGATCCTGAAAAGAACAAATCGGCTTCGCATGAAGCACAGATCCAGGCGGACGACAGCAAAGTACAGATCTGGGTTGTGCCTACGAACGAGGAGATTGTAGTAGGCAGGCAGACCGTGGAAGTCATTGAAGGGCGTTCGTAACGCCTGGAGAATACAGTTATCCCTTAGAGGATTTTACAGGAGTTGGTTCGATGTTTATAGGACGCATAACCGGCAGTGTTGTTTCGTCTCAGAAAGTCGAAACGATGGTCGGTCAGAAACTGCTGATTGTCGAACCGTTGCGCGTCAACGAGAAAGACCAGAGTGATCTGACTCCCACCGGACGATCGTTTATCGTCGTCGATACTGTGGGAGCAGGGCAGGGAGAAGTCGTATTGTGTGTGCAGGGCTCATCGGCCCGCTTCACACCTGAGACCAAAACACTGCCCATCGATGCCGCCATCATCGGCATTGTCGATCAGGTTCACATTGGTTCCAAGGAGATATTTAACTCGAAGGATTAACCCGAACGGAAGCAGGAGAAAGAACATGGCCACGCAACAAGTTCAGATGACGACGGAACAACGTGCCAGAGCGATGAACATCATCTGGTTTTCAATGATTCTGGGCGTGGTGGTGTTTGCGGTGATCGCTGGTGTGCAGGGACAGAATCAGAAGCCGCAGGAAGACATGCTCCTGACGATGATCGGAATGGGGATGGCTGCCTTCATGTTTGTTGTCAGTCTGATTGTCCCCAATATTGTAGCAAATCAGCAGTTTCGGGCGACCCTGCAACGGGGGCGATACGAAACGGACGAGGAGAAAAAGCAGGCGATGAATGATCTGGAATCGGTCTACATGACCAAATTCCTGATCGGGATGGCACTGCTGGAAGGCGGGGCCTTTATGAATCTGGTCTTTTATCTTGTGGAAGGACAGATCCTGGCCTTAATCCCGGTCGCCATTCTGGTGGCCTTGATGATCGCCTCGAGACCATCACAAGCAAAACTGGAAGCATGGATTCGCAACCAGATGGAAAACTATAACCTGGAAAGCCAAAACTGAAACAAAACAGACTGAGTCAGCCGCAGGAAACACCCGCTTTCACAGCTGGCGGCTCGGGGAGAAATAAATTATGCAGGCGACTGAAGAAGCCATTCGTAGTGTCGTACAGGAAGTGTTATCACAACTTAATAATAAAGGCGGTTATGGTTCCGCTTCCGCCACCACACAAACCGATGGCGACTGGGGTGTCTTCCAGAGCGTCGATCAGGCCGTCGCTGCTGCCACTGCCGGACAGAAGCAGCTGTTGAACGCCTCACTGGCTGATCGGGCCAAGGCCTTAGAAATCGTACGGCAGATCTGTTCTACCCAGGCTGATGAACTCGGTCGTATGGAAATGGAAGAGACCAAAATCGGACGCCTCGACCATAAAATCGAAAAACTGCATCTGATCAAAAACATTCCCGGCATGGAATTCCTCAAAACGGAAGCCGTTTCCGGAGATTATGGAGTCAGCCTCACTGAATACGCCCCATTCGGCGTCATCGGTGCGATCACTCCTGTGACCCACTCGCTGCCAACACTGGCCTGTAACTTTATCAATATGGTCGCTGCCGGTAATACGCTGGTCGTCAACCCGCATCCCAGCGGTGCGAAAATCGCCTGCGAAGGGGTTCGCCGCTTCAACCGTGCCATTTACCAGGCAACCGGACTGCAGAACCTGGTGACCATTGTCGGCAATCCGACTCTGGAAACCGCTGACGAAATCTTCAATCACCGTGGTATTCCACTGCTCGTCGTCACCGGGGGACCAGGTGTCGCTCGTGCTGCTCTGGCTGCCAAGAAACGGGCCATTGTCGCCGGTCCGGGGAATCCTCCCGTGGTCGTCGATGAAACCGCCGACATCGACAACGCAGCCAAATCGATCATCATCGGGGCAGCCTACGACAACAACCTGCTCTGTATTGGCGAAAAAGAAGTCTTCGCCGTCGACAGTATTTTCGACCAGCTGATGTCAGCCATGGGCCGTCATGGCGGATTCCAGCTGAACGCACAGCAGGTCGCACAACTCACTTCGCTGGCCTTTGCACCTCCCAAAGAACCGGGTGGACACGCGATCCTCAACCGCGACATGATCGGCAAAGACGCCGCTGTGCTCGCCGGTATGATCGGCGTCAGCGTGCCGGCAGGAACGGAATTACTTTACGGCGAAACCGATACGAACAACCCGTTCGTACCTGAAGAGCAGATGATGCCTTTCGTGCCATTTGTTCGCTGCCGCAATGCGGATCACGGAATCGAGCTGGCCAAAGAATTCGAACACGGATTCCGGCACACCAGCATGATTCACTCACGCAATATTGAAACAATCACCAAAATGGGTCGCATCATGGATACTACTCTGTTCGTGCAGAATGGTCCCTGTGGAGCCGCTTTGGGTAATGGTGGTGAAGGGTATGCATCCTTCAGTATCGCGACACCAACCGGAGAAGGGGTCACCAACCCGCTGACCTTCACCCGCTTCCGTCGTTCCACCACCGTCGGACATTTACGAGTTATCTAAGTTAAGTTGAGCGGATTACCGCTTCAGGATTGAAATCATATGTTGACAGGACAGGTCATAGGACGGGCAACCGCAACGGCAAAACATCCCAGTCTTGCCGGCTGGCGATTATTGCTGGTCCAGACTCTGGACATTCAGGGCAACGCAGATGGATTTCCTGAACTGGTCATCGATCGCCTGGGATGTGGCAAAGGGGATATTGTCCTGCTGACATCCGACGGCGCAGCCGTCCGGGACATGGTCGGAACTGATAATACTCCCATCCGCTGGGCCACGATGGGCGTCATTGATCGCGAATAATCGCAAACAAAATAAAGTGAATTACTGAGTCATGCAGTTTTCTGAAGAATTAGTCAACCAGGTCGTCGCCAATGTACTGTCGACCCTCTCCCGCCAGGGACAGGTCGCGCACACCGGCACTGCCTTATCTGATGCTTCAGTCGTACTCACCGACAAAGTTATTACAGCAGATTTACTGGCAGCAAAAGTAAAGGGACAGGTAGCCGTCGGCATTGCTGCGGGAGCCATTCTGACACCGACTGCCAAAGATTATTTACGACAGAATCAGATCAGCGTGCATCGCGCTTCGACGTCTGCTGCTTCCACAAAGCAGGGGGCAAAGTGGCGGGCCATCGTGCTCACACATTCGTCGGCTGTGGAAAATGCTCTGACTGATCTGGAACAACAGACTGGCGCACACTGGTCGCAGGAATTAAGTACGTCGCTGGATCACGCTGTGCAAGATGCGATCAGCAGCCTGTGCCGTGCCGATGCGGCAGGAGTAGTCCTGTTTGCCTCGACGGCTGAGAAAGCAGCCTGCCTGGCAAATCGAAATCAGAAAGTCCGTGCGGCAGCAGTACAGGATGTGAATCATTTACGAGAAGTGATCTCGCAGCTGGGACCGAATCTGATCTGCGTGAATCCAAAACAGAAATCGTTTATCGAACTCAGAAACCTGGTCAAAACATTCGTCAAAGCAGGCGTTCCCCAGGAAAAGTAGCCTGCTGAAAGTAAAGAATTATGAAAATCGCAGAAGTCATCGGAAAAGTGACCTTGTCTCGCAGGCATCCCAGTCTGGATGGTGCCCGCTGGCTGGTTGCGATTCCACTGAAAAGCGATGAACTGAATTCAAAGAAGAAGAAAAAAACGGAACCTTTTGTCATTTACGATGAGCTGGGTGCCTCACCTGGCTGCCAGATTGCAGTCAGCGAAGGAGCAGAAGCAGCCGCTCCCTTTCATCCTGATGTGAAACCGATTGACGCTTACGTGTCAGCGATTCTCGATCAGGTTGAAGTTTACTGAGACAAGTTTGAAATTTAATCCCCTAACTGAAATCACATATTTTTATTAACGTTTGGAGCTAAAACCATGTCAAATCAATGGAACAGTGGAATTCATGATCGGAAGCTGAAAGAAGAAATCTGCGAAATCGGACGTCGCGTCTATAACAAGGGATTCGCAGCAGCCAACGACGGAAACATTTCCATTCGCGTCGGCGAAAACGAAGTGCTCTGCTCTCCTACGATGATCTGCAAAGGCTTCATGAAACCAGACGACATCTGTGCCGTCGACCTGGATGGAAACCAGATTGCCGGTACCCGCAAACGTACCAGCGAAATCCTGTTGCACCTGGCGATCATGAAAGAACGTCCGGATGTCAAAGCCGTTGTGCACTGCCATCCACCTCACGCAACCGCCTTCGCTGTGGCCCGCGAGCCGATTCCTCAGTGTGTTCTGCCTGAAGTGGAAGTCTTTATGGGTGAAGTTCCCATGGCTCCCTACGAAACACCAGGCGGACAGAAATTCGCCGACACAGTTGTGCCGTTCCTCAAAGGGGGCACAAACACAATCATCCTGACCGGGCACGGCACCGTGACCTTTGGTAAATCACTGGAAGATGCATACTGGAAAACAGAAATCCTGGATGCCTACTGCAACATCCTGCTGCTTTCGAAGCAGTTGGGTCGCGTGACTTACTTCACCGAAAACGAAACCCGGGAACTGCTCGACCTGAAGAAGAAACTCGGATTTGATGATCCTCGTTTCCATGTTGAAGACTGTGACCTGTGTGGAAACAGCGCATTTCGTGATGGTTATAAAGAAGGGCTGCCTCAGCAGAAATCATTCGAACCTGCTCCCAGCTATCCCGGTTACCTGTCGAAACCCTCGACACAGGCAACACCGACTACCAGTAACGGAGACTCAGATCAGTTAATCAAAGCGATTACCGATCAGGTCATGTCGGCTCTGGGTAAATAATCCCAGTATTATCAACTTTATAAAATACGCATCACATCGTCATATAGAAAAGATATTAACATGAATGTCAGTATTATCGGTGGTGGCGGGCTCGTAGGCTCCTGTGCCGCCTTTGCATTACAGGCCGGAGGCATCGTCCGGGAAATCGCTCTGGTAGACGTCAATCAGGATCTGGTCGAAGGCCAGGCACTAGACCTGCTGCATGGCAGTTCCTTAACCGCCGATCAGAAAATCTACGCTGGCGGCACTGAACTCGTGAAAGACAGCGATGTCATCGTGATCACCGCCGGTCTGCGACGGAAACCGGACGAAAGCCGTCTGGATCTGATCAACCGGAACGTGGCTCTGTTCAAAAACATTCTGGAAGATGTGAAACGTGTTGGAACAAAACCGGGAGCGATTGTCTTTGTCGTCTCCAATCCGGTCGACGTACTCACCTATCTGGCAATGAAAGAACTCGGACTGCCACCACAACAGGTCATCGGCCTAGGTACGGTTCTGGATACGACCCGCCTCCGCAGCATGCTGGCTGCCCGACTCGACGTTCCTCCGACTCAGGTTTCAACCCTGATTCTGGGTGAGCATGGCGACAGCATGGTTCCGATCTGGTCTGCTGCTCAAATTGGCGGACTGCCACTCGAAAAATTCCCAGGCTGCAATCCCAGTCTGATTGCCGAAGTCGAAAAGAAAACACGTGGCAGTGGAGCCGAAGTCATCAAGAAAAAAGGGGGAGCCGGTTTTGCTGTCGGCGTAAGCATCGCAGATGTCGTGCACTGCATCGCCCTCGATCAGCGTCGTATTCTGCCGGTTTCTTCGCTGCAGAATGGTGCCTTTGGTCTGCGAGATGTCTGCATTTCCGTTCCGACCGTCATGGGTCGTTCCGGTGTCATGCAGCACCTGGAAATCGAACTCTGGCCGAAAGAACAGCTGGCTCTGACTCAGTCCGGCCGGGTTCTGCGGGAAACCGTCGACAAGGTCCTGGGCTGATAGCTCAGCTGCAGACCACCTATGATCTTTTATTGCGTTCTGCTTTTGCGTTTTGTTTTTGAAATGATTGTGTGATGGAAAAATCTCTCGACAGGAAGCTTCAATCAATTCACGCTGACCCCAGCGGCTCGAAAGAGTTTATCATCGCCGATGCCAAGGATGCGGATATGGCCTTCGGCATTGGCGCTCCCGGTTTATCGCCTGAACGGCACGATCAGGAACTCAAATACAAAACGCTGGCAGAATACCGCGAACAGATCCGGGAAGTGATCAAGCAGGAAGTGGTCGACATCGTTTTGATGTCGGCCAGTACCAGCGAGAAACTGACGATCGACGAACGCCTGTTCGACAATTCGCCAATCACTCCCGCTGCCCGGGCCAACGATACGACCGACGTGCATGTGCCTCGTGGTGGAAAAATCCATCTGGCTCCTGCGAAACCATTTCGCTCTGCCAGCCTGGATCACATTCAATGCGGTCACCTCGATTGTTCTCCTGAAGAACGCGCCTATGGTGCTGACCTGGGTCTTTACTCAGTAACCTTTAATAACAATCTCGAAGAGGACCTGGCGACTCTTGAACGGTACAAAGAGTTTCGGGAAGAAGCTGAACGTAAAAAGTTTCGTCACTTCCTGGAGATCTTTGACCCCAACATCAATAATGCGGTCGCCGCTGACCTTGCCCCTGGATTTATCAACGACCTGATTGCCCGCACTCTGGCTGGTGTCGCCTCGGCAGGGCGTCCCACATTCCTGAAGATGGTTTATCATGGTCCTCGGGCGATGGAAGAACTGGTCGCCTACGATCCGCATCTGATTGTAGGAATTCTGGGCGGTTCTGCAGGAACCACACTGGATGCGTTCCAGCTGATCTACGATGCCAAAAAGTATGGTGGTCGTGTCGCGCTGTTTGGACGAAAGATCAATCAGGCCGAACATCAGCTGGCATTCATTCAATTCCTGCGTTACCTGGTCGAAGACAAAATCCAGCCGGTTGAAGCAGTCAAAGCCTATCATGGCGTACTCCAGGAGCTGGGCATCAAACCAACGCGTGAACTGGAAGTCGACCTGACTTATCAGACCGCGGTGATGAGCTATGGGGGAGAAGACGGGAAAACGTTCAGCTTTCCGGCACAGAAAACAGACAGCAAACCGGCTGCCAGCAGTTCAAAAACAACGACAGCCAGTCAAGCTGCGACAAACGGTAAGGGAACCCCTGATTTCGCTGCGATGAACTCTGCAGAGAAACTGGCTTACCATCAGGCACGATTAAACCGCATGTTTGGTGAATAACTCTTACTGCTGTAAGTTGAGACATCATATCCAGCGGCTTAGAATACAAGACTTATTATTCCAGGCCGCTTTTATTTTGTCAGCACAAGGTTCAGTCGTTTGAGTCGTTCTTCCAGAAAGAAAACACAGGCACCCCAGCCGGCTACACCAACACCTGCAGGTACTCCTGCATTCGCTGGCACAATCCTCGTCATTGCCATCGGCTTAACCTGGATCTTCTGGTACGGCCTCTGGTCGGGCGGGGGGCTGATCGGCGGAGACCTCTACACGTACTTCTTTCCACAAAAGACATTCTTTGCAGAACGTCTGCAGGCGGGTGAATTTCCACTCTGGAATTCGAATATCGGACACGGCGTCCCCCTGGTAGCAGAAAGTCAGACCGGGGCATTCTACCCATTCAACTACTTTGCTTACCGGTTTCTGCCCGTCAATGCCGCCTACAACTTCGTCCAGATTCTGCATTATATTCTGGCGTTCGTCTTTACCGGCATGTATGTGAAACGGCTGGGGTATTCTCTGGTCGCTGCACTGTTTGCGGGCCTTGTCTATACGTACGGCTGGTTTCCCTCACGCATCTGCCTGGAATGGGCCATCATTGGTGGTGCCTGGCTGCCACTGACGCTGTGGTGTGTCGAATCCTTTTTCCAGACACGCTACTGGCGGTATGCCATCTTGTTGTGTTTCGCTTTGACGATGCAGATTCTGCCCGGCCACTTCAACCTGGCTTTCATCACACAATTGATGCTGGTCGTCTACATTCCCGCACGCATCTGGTTCAGTCGCGATGAAACAACCGAAGCACTCAAACCTTATCGCAGACGAACGATCATACTGTTGCTGCTCGCGTTGATTTCCACTTACGCTCTCTCAGCAGTTCAACTTGCGCCAACCTGGGAGCTGAAACAACTCAGCCAGCGGGCAGAAGTAGGAGAACGCTCACATCAACCCGGCTACGGTCATATCCCGGTCTGGTATCTCACACAAATTGTCGCCCCCTGGGCCTGGTATCCCTACGAAGTGAACCTCGATGCCGGTCTGGCCCCTGGTGGTGATGCCACCAATCAGGTGGAAGCACATCTCTACTTCGGCATTGCTTCAATTCTGCTGCTGATATATGGCACATGGAGTGGTGCCTGGACGCGTGACCGCAGGCTGATCCTGCTGGCAATCATCGGTTTCCTGGCGCTGCTCTATACGCCGGGCTGGTTGCTACCGATTGCGAAACACCTGCCTGGTTTCAGTTTTTTCACCGGTCCCGGTCGCTATGGAATTCTGACCACATTTGCTGTTGCCGTCATTGCCGGAGTCTGCCTGGAACGACTGACTGCGAACTGGAATCGGAATCTGCAGCTGTTGGTAGTGGCTATGATCTGTCTGTTTACCACAGCGGATTTCTGGGTCGTCAGTCGCTATGTCACCTATGCTGCTATCGTGCCTGATCCACCCATTAATCATGTCGATCAGAGTGCGCTCAAGAAGATCGTCACAGAGTACGGGAAACCGGTCCGCCTGTTTGCACCAGGTGCCAATTTGCCGACTCTGCTGGGTGTCTCTTCCACTCCCGTTTACCTGGGAATAGGGCCCGAACAGTATTTTGATCCTCAATTGACGATGCCTCAGCCACTGCCTTTCAAAGAACCTGCGACTCCCGAGCAGATTGAATGGCTCCGTAAAGCAGGCGTGACACATATCCTGAGCCAGCATCCCCTCGACTTGAATCATTGGCCGGTCAAACCGATCTCAAGCGATTTCGACGCTGTGATTAATCCTGCCTGGGGACGCTTTGACGAACCAGTTTACTTTTATGAACTGCAGGATTCGCGGGGGCGGCTCGCCTGGACTCATCCGGAGGCAAATCAAAGTGCCACTATTACCGGTTATCGGGCGAACGAAATCAAGATTGAAGCAGAGACGCCGAGTGAGGATACGCTGATTTTAACTGACCTGATGTATCCTGGCTGGAAGGTGTATGTCGACGGGCAACCGGCTGAAGCGGAACTGATCGAAGGCATGTACCGCGGCGTGAAACTTTCAGCAGGGAAACATGAAGTGATCTGGGCTTATCAGTCCGGCTGGTTTCTGATTGGAGCGATCGTCAGCTGTGTCACACTCTTGATTATATTGACGATTGCCCACTTCCGATTCTGGCATCCGATATTATTTCAGATGAAGCAGAGAACAGTGGAAGTGCAGCCTGATCTACCTGAGAGTGAGATTACGAAGAAGAAATGAATTCGACGTTCGAACCAGTCCCCTCAAAGCGGTGACTGTCGGAATAATTTTCGTCTTCATCTTCGTCGTCAACACCTTCCAGTTGATCGCTGGGGAGCATTTCATTGGCACTCACGTTATGGCCACTGTCGGAAATGGCGACTGGAAACTGCTGTGAGATATCGACATCTTTGGTCGGTTTTTTGAAGTGCTGTACCGAAGGTGCTTTTGTCGGCGTGCTGTCAGTCACAGGCTGACTGTCTGACTGTTCTTTTTTCTTAGGGAAGTCAGCGCCAATATTTTCCAGATGATAGGCAACGTTCCCGATCTTCAGCTCGTCATTCAGTTTGAGCCAGGCCTGCTGATCAATCTTTTTACCGTTCACGAAAACGCCATTCATGCTGCCCAGATCACGGACAACGGGGCGGTCATTGACAATCGCGAGGCAACAGTGTTTGCGAGAGATCTTGGGGCTGTCATTGATCACAATATCACAGTCGGGATGACGTCCGACAAGAATGATCGCCTTGTCAAGCACGATGGGGCGACCTTGGTTTACCGGGACTAAGCAGACTGCCATAGAAGACTCCAGTCAGGAACGTTAGCAAACTTAATGAATTTTTATTATACGAGTCATCCAGATCCAAGTAAAAGAAAAAAGGCCCGAGGTCACCGAGTGTGACAGAATTTCACACTATAACCCATATATATTACACGGAAACTTAATATGTTAATTATTGATAAATATCGACTATTTATAGATATACACTCAATAAAGTCCTGTTGTTTTTGACAAATTTGAGTGATTCAATCCGGCATTTGGGCCCCAAAATAATCCCTGTTCGGCCTGGACACTCCAACTCTTAATAGTCACAACCCCTACAAACAGACTGTAGTACATGGTGTAAAAGAGAGCATGGCCTCTGACAGGACTGACTTTCAATGACTAAAGCAGCTGCCGTGCTTTGATATCCAGATAGCGGCTGATCAGGTTGACCGACAGGTTTTCCGGCAATGTGTCGAGAACCAGCAGTCCTGATTTCTGTAACGCGGCGATTTGAGTCGCCTGGGAAGAAACGATCTCAGCGGCGGCGGCAATTTGAAATGCTTCCCTGTCCGTCTCTGGTATTGAGTTCATTCGGTTTTCGAGCGGAACGTTTCGCAAAAATGCGGACAAGACCAGATGCGGCCAGCGCATCATTTGTAGTGCGCTTCCCAGGTATTCCAGATGAACTTCGTCCAGCGCGTGCGTCAGTACGACCACCAGCGCGCGTTTACGGTAACGTAGTTGCAGCTGTTCGGACATCAGCTGATAATCGGAAGCTTCGTAGATCGGTTCCAGGTCATAAACCTGACGGATCAGTTTCTGAATCGAACCGGCACCACGAATGGGAGGGACCCAGCATTCCACTTTATTGGAACAAGCCATCAGCGAGACAGTATCACCCTGTCTGAGTGCGACATAACTTAACAGGATCGCAGCATTCAATGCGCGGTCAAAATGCGTCACCCCTTCATCGGCATTGCACATCGAACGACCACAGTCGAGCAGAAAAATGATGTTCTGATTTTTCTCCACTACGTACTCACGACTGATTAACTCCTGGTGCCGAGAAGTCGCTTTCCAGTCGATGCTGCGAAATTCGTCACCCCGTCGGTATTCACGCAGTCGGTCGAAATCGGTTCCCCGTCCCCGCAAACGAGACAGTTTGATTCCCGCTTCGGCCAGACGGTTGCGACGCGCCAGCAGTTCCACTCCGCGCACCGATTGGATGTCGGGATAAATCCGGACTTCCTGATGAATGTCCCGTTCGTCGTAAACGGTCCAGAGCCCGAACCGACTTTTCATCTGTAAAAATACACGGCGAAAACGGTTCTTTCCGCGATGATGGGGTTCTACATGATAGATGCTGTATTGGTGCTTATTGGGAAAGAGCTCGATATCAAACGGGAGATCAGTGTACTGACAGGGCATCGGGGGTTCGTCATGTACATGAATCTTGAGCGGGACTGTGCCCCGATTATTAAACCAGAGTTTGACACTGTTCGAAGCGCCGACACTCAACACATCTTTCACTTCCCGATGTACTTCAATCGTCAGCAGCGAGGGTGTCAGTACCAGGTCGACCAGTGAGAACAGAAAGACCAGCAGACAAATCAAAACACCAGCCTGCCCCACTTCCGGCCAGATCGTCCCCAGGGCAAATGGAAGCATGGCCGCAGCGAACAGATACAACAGCGTCAAACGGGGCATCATTGGCGGGGGGCCTCAACGCTTTCCAGAATATCCCGAATGACTTCGTCTACCTTCATGCCTTCAATTTCCGCTTCCGGATGTAATCGAATCCGGTGACGCAAAATCGGGAGTGAGAGTTCTTTCACATCATCGGGGACAACAAAATCACGCCCCTGACAGGCAGCCATGACACGTGTACTGATCAGGAGATTCACACTGGCCCGGGGACTTGCTCCTACTTCGATGGTATGCCAGCTCCGCGTTCGTGATACGATAGACGTGATGTATTGAATGATCGAAGGTTCAACAATAATTTCTGTTGCACGCTGCTGAATCGCCAATATCGTTTCCGTATTCAGCACCGGCTGAATTCCAAAAGTACTCAGATCCCGGTTGTCCTTGCCGGCAGCGTACAGATCCAGAATCGCATTTTCCTGGTCCTGTGTAGGATAATCAACGAGTAACTTGAACATGAAGCGGTCCAGTTGGGCTTCCGGGAGTGGATAAGTCCCTTCCTGTTCCAACGGGTTCTGAGTCGCAATCGTGAGGAACGGCCTCTGAAGCGGATAGGTTTTCCCGTCGACAGATACCTGACGTTCCTGCATTGCTTCCAGGAGTGCCGACTGCGTCTTGGCGGGGGCCCGGTTGACTTCATCGGCGAGCAACAGATTTGTAAACAAAGGCCCCTGATTAAAAGTAAATTTCTGCTCGTGCATATCGTACACGGAATGCCCGGTAATATCCGAGGGCATCAGGTCAGGAGTGAACTGGATCCGCCGAAACTCGCTGGAAAGCACATGACTGAGTGCGTTGACCAGCAACGTTTTGCCCAGGCCTGGTACGCCTTCGATCAGGACATTCCCTTCACAAAATAATGCAATCAGCACCCCTTCCACCAGGTCTTCCTGCCCCATGAGCACCTTACCCACTTCAGCCATTGACCGCTGGTAGTAATCTTCAATTTGTGATACATCCATGAATGAACCGTAACCCCGATTGTCTGTCTGAAGTAAGTAAAATCAAATGTGATCTGGGATCACTTTGCGGGAACTGATGTTCCCTGTGACGTTTATTCTAAAGCGAATCCAGTTCATATTTCGAGCATCCGGGTCGAGAACTGGCATGTTTTTTCAAATTGTCCGGTTCGATCCGGTTGCAGGACGTAAAAAAAGGCCCCCATCAGAATGGAGGCCTTTTTCATTTGGATGATCACGAATCGTAGCGTTTAAGCAAATTCAGGGCGACGTCGACCCAGCTGTTCTTTCAGGCGGTTGACGATACTCGAATGCATCTGACTGACGCGAGATTCTGACAGACCCAGCGTACTGCCGATCTCTTTCATGGTCAGTTCTTCATAATAATACAGAATGATAATCAGACGCTCATTCCGGTTCAGGCCTTTGGTCACCAGTCGCATCAGATCCCGTTTCTGAATGCTCTTGGTGGGATCTTCCCCTTTGGCATCTTCGAGGATATCCACTTCCCGAACATCTTTATAGCTGTCGGTTTCGTACCATTTTTTATTCAGACTCACCAGGCCGACTGCATTAGCCTCGTTTTTGAGTTTTTCAAATTCCTTGCGGGACAATTGCATTTTCCGGGCAATTTCCTCGTCCGCCGGGGGGCGTCCATATTCCGCTTCGGCTGCTTTTCGGGCTGCTTCCAGCTTACTGGCTTTGCTGCGAACCAGGCGTGGTACCCAGTCCATGGTGCGCAGTTCATCCAGCATGGCTCCACGAATACGGGGGACACAGTAGGTCTCAAACTTGACGCCCCGCTCCAGGTCGAATGCATTAATTGCATCCATCAGTCCAAATACACCAGCCGAAATCAAGTCGTTCAAATCTACCCCTTCAGGCAGCTTGGCCCAGACTCGTTCTGCATTGTAACGAACCAGGGGAACATATTGCTCAATGAGCATGTTTCGCAAGGCCTGGTTGGATTGATCCTGCTTGAACACCTTCCAGATTTCTGCGATTTCTTCACTGGCTTTGATGGCCATTTACTCCTCCGTGATCAACTTACAGTCGTTTCATATGGATTCGATAATGAAAACGATGACTGCTAAAACGTTTTATATTTAAGCAAGATTATTTTTCCATTTTTCAAAACTTGCTCGTGCTGATTCTTCAACAACACGAGAAGCAACTTCTCCGAACAACAGACCAAGACCGAAAAAGATGACGGCTGCTATGAGTGCGGATTGAGTCGCGCCAAGAAAATCAGCATGAGAAATCACTCCCCTTACTGATTCAGTCGCAAAAGCGATTAGCGATAATCGAAATGCATAATGCAGGGCCACAGAATATTCCCGGATAGAGTTTGAAAAACGTTTGCGAGAGAAAATTCACTTCGCTCCAAAGGTACCTTCGCTCGTCTATCCTTAAGTATCGGCGTCCTGCTCCAGAATATTTAACCTTTCTCCTACAATTTAATTAACCGTTAAACATTAACATTTATTTTTTCCCTGATGCGTAATTCGATCCTTGCGGTAAACCCATAAGTCGTGGAAATACCAGTGGTTGAAGTACGCAACCACAGACCGAAATCTGCAGTGACAAAGAAAGAAATTAATTGTTAAGGGATTTAAAAAGTGACGTGACTCAAGCGAGGGAATAAAAGGAAACGAGAGAGAGATGTGAGATTGTTTCCTTGGATTTTAATCCTTTCGCCTGAGGGATTACGCGGCTTCACCCAGCAATCGCTGCCAAAGTCGCGGAAAGTAAGACTCTTGTTTGTGTTGTTGTTCGGTAGTCTGGTGTCGTTTCAGCAGGTCATGTGCCAGACGGAAAATGGATTCCGCAGCAGGGCAATGCGGGTGGCTTAATACAAAAGGCTCCCGATCATAAACTGACTGAACGACATGCATATCGTGGGGGATCTGCCCGGCTTGAGTTAATCCGGTGTGTAAAAACAGCTCCGTTGTTTTCTTGAGTTGCTGGAAGACCTTTTCTGACTGATCATCCGAAGTACACTGATTGATCAGCGTCTGAATTTCCAGCGATTGAATCGTTGAAAGTGATTTGATTGTCGCATAGGCATCAGCAATCGCCGTCGGTTCGGGTGTGGTTACGACCAGGACATCGTCAGCGGTCGTCACGAATTGCCGGATACTACGATGGATGCCTGTCCCATTATCAAGAATCAGATAATCATGTGTGGCTTCCAGTTCCTGCATCTGTCCCAGTACATCCTTACGAACTGCTTCCGAACAGTCTGCCAGGTCCGTCAGTCCACTGGCGCCGGTGACAACATTGACACCCAGCGGACCTTCCAGTTGAATTTCTTTTAAAGAGCGGGCACCACTGACGACATGCGACAGATTCCAGTAACCATTCAGTCGACACAATAAATCGATATTGCCCAGCGCCAGATTGACATCAATCAGACAGACCGAAGCCCCGGATTGCGCCAGTGCCAAGGCCAGATTGAGTGACAATACTGACTTGCCGACGCCCCCTTTTCCACTGCAGACAGCCAGTGTTCTGCAATGAGAGGTTTGACGCTTCTCAATGATACCAGGTCGTCTCTGTTGCATCAGCCCGCGCAGAACCTTGGCCTGATCCCCCCGCGAAGACACAGTCGACTGTGCTTCGGGTGAATTGACAGGAGGAACTGTTTCCACCTGCTTCAGGTTCCATTCATTGACGGCTGGAGCCATCGCAACTTCCTTTTATCTGAATCTCGTTTGTGACGATTTGATCTACGCAATTATGTAATGTTAGAACGAATGATGTAATACGACTTTTTAACGCATCTGATCCTCGCCAAGAATCAGACGCGCCATACGAGCAGCATTGGCTGGCTCGATATCATCGGGAACATCCTGACCGGTTGTGAGATATCGTACTGGCAGTTTGACATTCTGGCTGAGAGTCAACAGACTGCCCATCACAGGAGCTTCATCCAGTTTGGTCAGAATCAGGGAGGTCGGACGCGCAACCTGGAATCGCTGGGCAATCGCTTCGAGTGTTTTGACGCTGGAAGTCATGCTCATGACCAGAGAGACTTCATCGATGGGCACTTCACGGAACAGGCTTTCGAGTTCCTGAATTTTGAGATCGTCACTGGGACTGCGACCGGCGGTATCGATCAGCACCAGATCCAACCCGACCATCTCATCAAGTGCCTGCTGCATTTCTTTAGGCGTGCTGACGACCTTCATGGGAAGATCGATAATTTCCGCATAGGTCCGCAACTGCTCAACGGCGGCAATCCGATATGTGTCGACGGTCACCAGGCCCATTTTAATATTATCACGCAGGCGAAAATTGGCAGCCAGCTTGGCTATGGTTGTTGTTTTGCCCACTCCGGTCGGCCCTACCAGTGCAACCACTTTCCTTTGTCCGGGAACAGGACGAATTGGCGGGGAACAGTCTAATTGAGATTCAATCAATGCGGCGAGGAGGGACTTACTGGCAGCGGAATCTTTCAGCTGTTCGGGACTTGCATGCTCTTTCAGCCGGGCAATCAGATCGTGGGCAATGCTTTCGTCCACTTCCGCATCGATCAGATCAGTATAGATATGAAACAGTTCAGAAGGCACTTCAGTCGATCGATGAGAACGGGTACGTCGATCCAGAGACTCCAGCATCTCCTGAATCGCATTCAGTTTCTCGGCAAACTCTTCTGTCGGATCAAACTGTTTCTGGGTTGTTTTTACTTCACGAGGTGCCGCTTCTTCGAAACGTTGACGGAACCGCGGTTGCTCCGGCGGTTGGGAATACGTTGATTCGCGACGGGGTACTGTTTCACGTCGAACGGGGGTTCTTTCCTGCTGTCCTGCCATTGATTGCGAGGCTGGTTGTCGGTGACGATTGTCTGGCTGCAGATTGGAAGCCCGGTGTCTTAAAACGGAGCTGGCACTGGAAGCACGATTCGTTTTCTGTAATGCGGCCGGCGTTTGTGTTTCGATTCCCAGTCCCGCTGTGATCTCATAGGCTTCCTGAGTTCTCGACCAGGGCAACAGGCTTTTACGACCCGGAATCTGTCGCGTCTGCAGGATGACGGCTTCACTGCCCATCTCCTCCCGCACCAGCGTCAGAGCTTCCTGCATCGAGGCTGCTTTAAATGTTCGAACATCTGACATGATTGATGTTTCCTCTATTGTATTCCGTTGAGATCGTTTTGATTTGTGTTTATTGAATGTTTACCAGGAAAACCGTTTATGCTGCTCCCGCCGCAACTTCTTTTTTCAACCGACCGGCTGAGATCTGTCCGATCGCTTCGACATCGGTATCACGGGTGATTTCATTGAGACTCAGTACAATTAACCGGGGAATCATCGGAGACGTAATCTGTTTCAAACCGGCTCTGATCTGGGGATTGCATAATACGATGGGATGCCCGCCTGCTTCGACCAGAGGTTCGATCTGATCAGCAATCGCCTGCGTGATGATTTCTCCCGTCTGGGGAGCCAGCTTGATGACCAGACCATGTTCGTTGTAATCAATGCCTGACATCAGTACGTCTTCCAGTTCCGGATCGAGTGTGACCACTCTTAACAGTCGTTTGCTGTCCCGATACTGTTGGCAGATGGCACGTGCCAGACCGTTACGAACATATTCTGTCAGAAGCATGGGTTCCTTGGTTCGATCCGCATAATCGCCCAGGGACTGCAGAATGGTTTCCAGATCTCGAATCGGCACACGTTCTCGAAGCAGATTCGAAAGGACATGCTGTACCTGTGAGATCTTCAATACATCAGGGATCAGGTCTTCAACGACTTTGGGAGAAGACTCTTTCAGATTTTCAATCAGGGCATGCACCTGTTCCCGTGTCAGCAGTTCGCTACTGTGCTCGCGAACCACTTCGGTCAGGTGTGTGATCACGACAGCCGAAGGTTCGACCACGTTAAAGCCCATCAGTTCCGCACGTTCTTTCTGTCCCAGTTCAATCCACTTGGCGGGACGACCGAATGCGGGTTCTACTGTATCAATACCCGGGATATCGCCATTGGTCGCTCCCGTGTCGATGGCCAGCAATCCATCGGGATAGATCGCCCCCCAGGCGACGGCCACATCGCGGATTTTAATCTGGTAATCTCGTTGTCCGAGCCGGATGTTATCGCGGATACGTACTTTGGGAAGAATAATTCCCAGTTCCTGAGCAATCTTGTGTCGGATGCGAGTCACCCGGTCGAGCAGATCACCGCCTGTCGCGGGATCAGCCAGTCTCAACAGGCCGACTCCCAGTTCCAGTTCCAGAGGATCGACAAACAGATGGTCTTCCGGTTTGGGTTCAGGCTGGCTTTGTGTCTGCTGTTGCGTTTCCGCTTTTTGTTTCTTGACCTCGGCAGCCTGCATTCCTTTTCGTCGCAGCATACCAGTGATGGCACAACCAACGGCTAATGCCAGCATCGGACCAGCAGGCAGACCTGTAAATGCCAGAGCGAACAAAAATGTGGATGCCAGAAACAGGGCTTCAGGATGACCGGAGAACTGCTTCACCACGTCGCCTGGCAGGTTACTGTCGACCGAAGTTCGCGTGACAATCAGACCGGCAGCCAGTGAAATCAGGAAGCCGGGAACCTGTGTTACCAGACCATCGCCGATCGTTAATGTGGTAAATACGGTAGCAGCTTTGGAAAGCTCCATCCCGTGATCGACCATCCCGACATACAGTCCCCCGACAACATTGATCAGGGTGATGATGATACTGGCGATCGAATCACCGCGGACAAATTTACTGGCACCGTCCATGGAACCGTAGAAATCAGCCTGCTCTGTAATTTCACTGCGACGTGCTTTGGCTTCATCGGAACTGATTAAACCGGCATTCAAATCGGCGTCGATCGCCATCTGCTTACCGGGCATACTGTCTAACGCAAAACGGGCAGCGACTTCACTGATACGAGTCGCACCTTTTGTGATTACCATAAATTGAATTGTGACCAGGATCACAAAGATGATCAGTCCCACGACCAGCTGACCGCCAGCAACGAACTGACCGAATGCTTCAATCACGCCCCCGGCAGCAGCCGTCCCATCGGCGGCACCACGCGTTAAAATCAAACGGGTGGAGGCCACGTTCAGCACCAGTCGTGCCAGGGTTGTACCGAGCAGAATCGCAGGAAAGACGCTGAATTCCAGCGGACGTTTGACATAAATCGTTGTCATCAAAATCACTACGGAAACAGTGATATTGCAGGACAACAGAAAGTCCATCACGAACGGAGGCAATGGCGCAATGATTACCAGGACTGAACTCACTATGACTAGTGGGAAAATCAGCCCGGTGTTGCGCAAGATCGATCCGGATAGACCGGTATTGGACTCCGGTGGCATCCATGCCTCCGTGATTACAGGGTAAATGGGAATTAAGACTTAGAAGTGACAGAAAGGTAGTGAAGAGATATGTTAAGATTTAGAGATGTGTGAGAGAGAGGCGAGTGATAATGGAATCTGCAAAATCTGTCCAGAGGATTTCTTAATATTTCCCTCAAGTTTTTTTCAGCTTGAGCCGAACCCCTGATTTCAGGCCAGCATTTTCTTCACCAGATGCGCTTCTTCAACACCCGTTAAGCGGAAATTGAGACCCTGGTAAAAATAGGAAAGTTCATGATGATCGATCCCCAATAGATGCAGGACCGTCGCATGAAAATCACGGACATGAATTGTATCGTTGACTGAGTAATATCCCAGCTCGTCAGTTTCTCCTATTGTGACACCCGGTTTGGAACCACCGCCGGCAACCCACATGGTGAATGCATCAATATGATGATCGCGTCCGATGAGATCCCGAGGTTCTCCCTGAGGGGTCCGACCAAATTCGCCTCCCCAGATCACCAGAGTATCCTCTAACAGACCACGCTGTTTCAGATCTTTCACCAGAGCCGCCGAGGCACGATCGGTCTCCAGGCAGCGGGCATCTAAAGATTCTTCCAGGTCTGTCCCTTTATTCCCATGATGATCCCAGTCCGTATGATAGAGTTGGACAAACCGGCACCCCTTTTCAATTAACCTGCGCGCCAGTAAGCAGTTACGTGCGTAAGAGGGAGTTGCTGGGTCGACGCCGTATAAATCCAGGGTTTCCTTTGTTTCACCGGAGAGATCCATTAACTCTGGTGCACTCGACTGCATCCGATAGGCCATTTCGTACGCGGAGATGCGTGTTGAAATCTCGGGATCCCGTGTTTTCTCTAACCGCAGCGAGTTCAACTGATTGACCGTCTCAATAAACTCCGACTGCCGTTTCGCATCAATTCCCGACGGATTCGACAGGTTGAGAATCGGATCAGCGCCGTTTAAAAAAGGAACTCCCTGGTAAGTCGTTGGCAGAAAGCCACTACCCCACAACGGCGCCCCACCGCGTGGACCACGGGGACCAGACTGCAGTACCACAAAGCCAGGCAGGTTCTGCGATTCACTGCCGATCCCATATGTTACCCAGGCTCCCATACTGGGGCGTCCAAACTGTTGGGTTCCGGTATTCATAAACAGTTTGGCGGGACCATGATTGAATACATCCGTTTTCATACTCTTCAGAATCGTGATGTCATCCGCGATACTCGCCAGATGCGGCACCACATCGGACAGTTCCGTTCCCGACTCGCCATGTTTTTTGAATTTGCGTCGTGTCCCCAGCAGCTTCGCATCTTTTTTCAGAAAGGCGAACTGCTTACCTTCGACATACGATTCCGGAATCACCTGTCCTTCCAGTTCCTGCAGTTTCGGCTTAAAGTCAAACATTTCCAGTTGACTGGGTCCCCCCGCCATGAACATGTAAATGACATTTTTGGCTTTGGGGGGATGGTGAGTTTTACCGAGAGCAGAAGTGGCTGCCTGGGCCTGCCGTTCCGACTGCATCAGAGTTGCCAGACCAATGGCCCCTGCTCCCACGGCGCAATTTTCAAAAAAATGGCGTCGTGTCAGATCCTGTAAACCCAATTCGTTGAAACTCATTTTTCTCTCCTCGAATGTTACTTTCAAATTAGACAAGCAACATTCATCGCGAAGAAGTTATTATTCCCGCGTAATAAATTCATCCAGATTCATCAGCACACGTGCGACAGCAGTCCAACTGGCTGCTTCCGCGACTTCGATTTCTTTCGGCACGTTGCTGGTAGCAACCTGCTTTGCCTGGTGGGGCGATTTCTTAAACCACGTTCTCTGTTCATTCAGGTATTGGGTCAATACTTCCAGTTCGTGATCGGAAGGGGTCCGGGACAGACAGATTTGAAATGCCTGTCGCAATCGCCCCTCGTCATAATCAGGGCCTTCCTGCAGAATTCGCAATGCGAAGCCCTGAATCAACTCAAATAGAGACTCATCGTTCGCGAGTGTTAATGCCTGTAACGGTGTATTGGAACGAACGCGGCGGGTACACGTTGTATTACTGTTGGGTGCATCGAAGGTTGGCAGCATCGGATATGGGCTCGAACGCCAGAAATAGGTATACATGCCCCTGCGAAAACGATCGGCGCCTTTTTCCTCAGGCCAGCTTTTCTTGTTCTGGGTCAGGACATAAATCCCCTCCGGTTGAGGAGGATACACACTCGGGCCACCGATCTTTCGTGTCAGTAAACCGCTGCTGGCCAGAAACAGATCTCGTATGGACTCCGCTTCCATGCGAAAACGGTTTTGCCTTGAAAGCAACAGATTGCGGGGGTCCTGCTCCTGATATTCCGGTCTGAAGTCTGAGGCCTGTCGATAGGTCGCAGAAGTCACAATCAGCTTGTGCAACTGTTTAACATCCCAGTCGAGACGCATGAATTCGGATGACAGCCAGTCTAGCAGTTGGGGATGTGTCGGCAGGGTACCTTGAGTCCCGAAATCATTTTCCGTCTCTACGATACCTCTGCCGAAAAATCGTTGCCAGTAGCGGTTAACCGTTACTCGCGCAGTCAAAGGCTGTTCCGGACTGGTGAGCCAGCGGGCGAAATCCAGGCGCGTTGGCGCTTTCACTTCATCTGGAAAGGGAGGTAATACAGCGGGCACATCCGGGCTGACCCGCGCACCGGGTGCCAGGAAATTCCCTCGCAGCAGAATAAAGGTCTCACGCGGCTTAGGCAGCTCTTTCATGACCATCGTTGTCACAATGTCTTTTGTCAGACTGGCCTGCTCTGATTTCAACTTCGTCAGTCGTTGATTGAATTCAGACCATTGAGTATCTGACTTATGAAACGCCTGAGTGATCGTTGTCTTCTGTTTTTCATCCCATTTTTCTTCTGGCAGCTTCAAAATGGCAAGCACGGCAGGATCGACATTGAACAATCCTGGATCGACGACTGTCGCAGAGAATCGAAAACGCCCGACATTGTATTTCGCGTTGCGTGTCTGTGATAAAGTCACCCGCAATTTCATCGGTTCGGAATGCTGCAACGGTGTTTTCAATGAAAACAGAACCCTGCGATTCACATTCATATTCCCCTTAGAGACATTGATGGCCCATCCGGTTTTCAGATCTCCGTCGATCAGGTTTTGCGCCGGAAATTTATTCTGCGAATGGTCTGCGGTGGCCTGAACCAGTTTCACAGGTTCGTAATCCGTCCATTTATCTCCCACTTTTTTTGCTGCTTCGACGATCACTTCGTCCAGCACAAAGTTACCGTTGCCTGCCCAGCCAGGTCCCTTATTGGGCAGACTGTCATGGGTGAGAACTTCCAGCCTCAGCCCCTTCGTCCCCGCTGGAATATTTTCTGCTTCCACATGATAGACATCGTTGTCGGGAATTTTTCCGCCGACCAGTAAAGACTGATCGTCCAGGACAGCAATCGTCGCTCCATTTTCCGAAGAGACATCTTGCGCCTTGAGAACAGTCCACTGTTTTTCGGCGTCTTTCAAGTTCTGCCGGAGGGAAGTTTTCCACGTTTGTAACGCGGGAGCGAGCATCTTTTCCTGCTCTGTCAGTTGTTTCGTAATATCTGCTATCTGCTGCTTGAGTTCGTCCTGCCTGGTTTTCTGTTCGTCCGTGGGCAACGCGAGCGTGGGTGGTGCGCTGTTAATATCGGCCGTACTGTTGAAGATGGCATACAGCTGATAAAAATCGCGCTGTGTCAGTGGATCATACTTATGCTTGTGACACTGCGCACAACCAACGGTCAGCCCCAGAAAAGCGGCTCCCGTTGTATTCACCCGGTCGACAACCGCTTCCACAC
>JAGQQP010000110.1 GCA_020426085.1 Planctomycetaceae bacterium
GCTACCTATTTCCACCTGTTCGTGGCCGCCTGTTATTTCTTTCCGCTGCTGGGTTCCATTATTTCCGATATCTTCTGGGGAAAATATCGCACGATTCTGGTACTCTCCGTGGTTTACTGTTTCGGGCATCTGGCTCTGGCCATCGATGAAACTCGCTCGGGACTGCTGATCGGTTTAACATTGATCGCCGTGGGGGCCGGGGGCATCAAGCCTTGTGTCTCGGCGCATGTGGGTGACCAGTTTGGCAGTCAGAACCAGAATCTGCTCAGTCGGGTATTTGGCTGGTTTTATCTGTCTATCAACATGGGGGCATTTATTTCTTCCCTGCTGATTCCGGTCATTCTCGATGAGTATGGACCGCATTATGCATTCGGCCTGCCTGGAGTGTTGATGCTGATTGCCACCATCCTGTTCTGGCTGGGACGCAATGAATTCGTACACATTCCTGCCTCCGGCTGGGAAAAATTTCGCAGTGAAACATTCAGCAGAGAAGGCTTACAGGCACTGCTCAATCTCTGCGTTCTGTTTTATGTTTTTCTGCCTGTCTTCTGGTCACTCTTCGATCAGACCGGTTCATCCTGGGTGCTGCAAGGGCAAAAGATGAACCAGATGATCGGTGACTATAAACTAAGCGCTGCACAAATTCAGGCACTCAATCCCCTGTTTATTCTATTGCTGGTGCCGACTTTCACATATGTAATTTACCCTATGATCGATCGGGTCTTCCCGCTGACGCCGCTGCGTAAAATCTCGATCGGCTTCTTTGTGGCTGCCGCTTCGTTTGCGATCAGTGCTCTGCTTGAATCGTGGATCATCAATGCTCCAGATAATCCTCCCCACATCCTCTGGCAGGCCGTTCCCTATCTGGTCTTAACATCTGCCGAAGTCATGGTCTCTATCACCTGTCTGGAGTTCTCATATACGCAGGCACCCAAATCAATGAAATCATTTATCATGTCCCTGTTCTGGCTGGCTGTCACAGTCGGGAACCTGCTGACCGCGGGAGTGAATAAGGTCATTATGATTGATGACAACCACTCGCATCTGGAAGGGGCGAAGTATTTCTGGTTTTTCTCCGGCCTGATGCTTGTTGCCGCGGTAGTGTTTGTCTTCGTTGCTCAAGGGTATAAAGGCAAAACCTACATCCAGGATGACGCGGTGGATGAAGCTCAGGCTGACGAAGAAGGGATCCAGGTCCAGTGATCTCAGGTTGAAACTTGACAGGTATCCTTTCCTTTACAGTTGATCCTGCTATGATTTGCACAGCAACGGAATTTACGCGAACCGGTTTTGCTTTTACGAAATATTCAATGATTTAATCTACCCGAGAAAGGAATCAGAAATGCGTTTCACTCAAACCATTCAAGTGGCATTATGCGGTTTAGGACTGGCATTATTTGCAGGGTGTTCTGCGCAAAACGACACTCGTACTTTTGACGATAAAGATTCAGCGGCATCCGCGGAAGCAGAACATGCCCATGAGCACGAACATGAGCATGGACCCAATGGCGGTCATCTTCTGGAAGTGGGAGAAGAACAGTACCATGTTGAAGTTGTCTTTGATGAAGCTGGACGCACTTTAACAGCTTATATTCTGGGTCCGGATGCAAAAACTGCATTCCCCATCTCCGGCAAAGAAATCGACTTTGATCTCGAAATCGGTGACAAAGAGCACGAGATTCCCCTGACTGCTAAACCGCTTGAAGGAGAAAAGGAAGGGACTTCCTCACGCTTTGTTGCTGAAGGCAAAGCCATTCCCGATTCCATTAAGAAAGAATCCGATCTGAATGGACATTTTCATCTCGATATTGGAGAAAATCACTTTCATGTCGATCTAAGTCATGGTGAGCACACTGGGCACGATCATGCAGAACACGACCATGATCATGAAAAGGCGGAATCCAAAAAGCCGGAAGCTGATAAGGCTGCTCCTGCAAAGGAAGAAGCCAAACCCAAAGCAGATGAGAAATAATTCTGCCGTGTATGTCTATTAAAAAACTCCCCTGTTTTGAAAAGCAGGGGAGTTTTTGTTTCATTTGAGTTGATCGGTCGATTTTATTTAAAACCAGAAGTAACGACGACAGGTTTCGACCACGTCTCCAAACAGGACATAGAACAGACTGCGTTCGCCGCAATCGATCTTGGCACTCACTTCCGCACCAATTCGCAGCAGCGGTAATTCTTCTTTATCAAAGGTCGCATAGGTTTCGACAATAGGGCCACTCTCTTCAGATGTGTTTACCCGTGAGGAAATCTCGGTGACTTCACCTTCGTAGGTCAGTTCATTCGAAGTTGCCAGAATGAATTCAACGGGTAACCCGATATCTCCTTTTCTTTCTGTCGCTCGAAAAATGTGTCCCATCCGTTTTTCTTCTACATCGAGTTCCAGCTGCCAGGGACCATTGGGGTCCATGATTTCCAGCAGAAGTTCCCCGCGCTGGACAGGTCGATTGATCAGCAGTTGTTCGATCTGGAATGTGGTGACAACACCATCAATCGGGGCTTTGACATTCAGTTTATCAAGTCGGTCTCTTAATATCTCCAGATGTTTGATCACGCCGGAAATCTGAGTTTCAGTCTCATTCAACTGACCACGCAATTTCGTATTTTCATCAACGGGGCGATTGTTCGTTTTTCCGGACTGCAGCTGTGCATTCAAAGTCAATCTCATCAACTGGAGTTCATTCAGCTTATTTTCTGCTTCCAGCGCCTGTGCTTTGAGATCTTCGTTTCGAATTTCAACCAGAAGATCTCCTTTTTTCACACGTTGACCACTCTCAACGTGGATCTCGACCACTTCACCTTCCCAGTTGGTAAAGACTTCGCGTTGGATCGTAGGCATCAGTCTACCATCACAATTCACACGATAATCATAGGGGACCAGTGCCAGTGTGACTCCCGCGGCGACGAGTAGAGCAATAATGACCAGAGTTTTCACCAGGGTTTTGCCGCGCAAAGCAGCAAAGCAGCGACCAATGAACCTCCAGAGAGGCATCAGGAAGATACTTTCGTAGTTGCGCGAGTTTGCAATTCCACTGGCAATATGGCCCGATAACAGCTCTGCCCGGCTTTCGAGGTGCGGGCGCGGCTGGCTGTCTGTAATCTGTTCTACGATCAGACCACCAATCAGTTTTCTGGGAGTATCTTTCATGCGTCCCAGTGCTTCATCGTCTGGTCTAATGATCTGGTCTGGCTCAAAGAGAGGCACAATCAGAATCATGCGTGCTCCGCTTTCCTGCAGGTAATCAGCCAGTGGCTCCTCAATCTGAGGGGGAATGGATTCATTCGAACCGCTATACAGGAACGTTTCCCGCATGGCCAGTGTTTTGTTTGCCAGTTTGGAAAGCAGACGGACTGTATTGGCACGTTTATTGACTTTATCCTGACCATTGATGGCTTCAATGACGGTTTTCTTTCCGTATTGCATCGCCAGGCTGACTCGATCCGCATTTAAAAGTTGTCGACCATCATTGACCACAGTCGCGCCGACTTCTGTCAGGTCCAGGCTGCGATGTATCTGTTGCACAAACTGGTCGACTTCTTCCCAGACTTCGAGCGAAGCGTCTGTCTGACTGGCTTTTTCACGTTCAGCCAGATAATGCGAAGCGTAACCAGACATTTGCTCTACAAACTGTAGATAGCCAGGGTGGGCCTGTTTGGGAGCATTGGATCGTTGAAAGATTTCAATGACCCCAACCGGTTTTTTGCGGATGGTGAGCGCTGCGACAATAATCAGATTGTCCGTCGGCAGGTGGACGTCGTTCTCTGCATCAGCTGCGAAGATGCGTGCCTCTGCCGTTGATAGCACGTCAGATAACAGTCGCTGGTTTTTGAGAATAGCCTCGGGTTCTTCATAGAATCCGGTGTCAGCCAGATTCAATTCACTTTTCACGGCCAGTCGACCGCTTTCGTCAATCAGCCACGCGGCTCCAGCAGTTGCCCCCAGCCCAGCAACAACACGTCGAAGAAATTCTCGAAAAAAGGTCTCTGCAGCCACATTAGAATGGGCGAACTCTTCGATCTCCCGCGCGATACGAATGACGCGTTCACGAGTCTGACCCGGAGTCGGTGATTGAGTGCTAGTCATAGAGATACATTACCTGTTATGTCGTTCGAGTAATTCCGGTACTGGATTGATGGAAGCAGCATCACTTCCACAAATTATACGGTATGTTTGTGAGATACACTGGTTTTTTTGATGTAAGCGCTTCAGCTTAATGATCTGGACAGTCTTACATACTGTTGATTTTATGGAAGCAGATGAGCGATTGCAAAATTCGATTTTGTTGTAAATGCATTTTTTTGAGCATGTTGCGTAAAAGAAACGGAAGATTTACCTAACCCATCCAGCAGCAAATAATCCTATAAACGGCCTTCATAGTAACAGACGGTCAAATATTCAAAGTATAACATACGTATGAGGTCTACCTGATTTAATTTGAAATCTGGCAGTGACTTACATGAAATCAGATTTATTACCTTCTCCTAAGTATCGACTTCTATATGATAAAATGGGTTGGTCAGGTGGAGTGTGAGGAATGTGCTGCCAGGTTGCTCTGGTTCAACGCATCGTTAAGGTCCGTTCTGTCCCGCAAAATAAACGTATCTTGTAATAGAAAGCGCTTGTCAGAGGGGGGAACGAGGCGTTAGATATTAAGCTCAGAAGTGTCTATATTTATATGTCCGGGTATTTAGACTGTCTCAAGCATTTCAGAATACCGTTTTCTCTCACCACAAACCGCGAATCTGATTTGGAACGAATTCATGAAATTAACTTTGAAGAATATATTGATCTATTCAATGCTGACATTTGCTGTCTGCCTGGTTCTGAGCGAAGACTACATCAGTGCTGACGAAAAGACAGGATCTGAAAATTCTGCAGTCGGTTCCGAGTCATCAATCACGGTCAATAACTGTCGCATTAAATTGATCGACCGCGTCATTCTGGGAAGTGATCGACCGGGAGTACTTGAATTCGTTGAGCCTAATGAAGGTGAACTGGTCAAAAAAGGGCAGGAAATCGCCGCTTTAAAAAGTGATACTTTGCAGGCAGCTAAAGCAACCGCGAAGAAAAAAGCGACAAATGATATCGAGATTCGTTATTCCCAAAAGGCTCGGGATACTGCTTATGTTGAACTGGAAATGAACCTGGACATTAATAAGCGGGTTCCTAATACCATTTCAAAACTGGATATCAAACGCCTGACACTGAATGCAGAGAAGAGTGATCTTCAGATCGAGCAGGCAGAGCTGGAATTTGAAATGAATAAATTACAACTGAAGGAAATTGATGCGCAAATTGATGAAACAAAAATTATTGCTCCCTTTGATGGTATTGTTACCAAAAAATTCCGATCAACGGGTGAAGTGGTTCGCCATGGAGACGAAGTTCTGGAACTGGTCAGTACGAAACGGGTCAAAGTAGAATCTTATGTCAATATTGAAGATACCTGGAAGTTTGAGGTTGGGACCCCTGTTGAGGTTCAACTGGATATTCCCGGTATCCGTTTGCCAATTGAAGAGAACAAGTATACTGGCAAAATTATCTTTATTGATGTTGAAGTTGAACCGATTCACGGAAAATCAATTCGGGTCTGGGCTGAAGTCGAGAATAAGAATGACGATCTGAAGGCCGGCTATATGGCAACCATGAAAATTCTGCCAGTTAAGTCAGACAGCAAGGTCGCCCAGAAGACTGAAGTCAAATAGCTTCAGTATCGATAAATTCGACTGTTATCTAATACAAATTCCTGATTGAATCCAGAACGGGCTTATGAGCACTTTAAGTGAATCCATGACATCCTCAACGGAACGACCGATTCCGTTAAGTGTGCGCGATGATTTAATCAGCAAGTGGATACATTATAAAGGACTCGGGTACTGGGTTATCAAAGATCCTGTTTCACTGAAATACACCCGACTGCATCCCGAACAATATTACATCCTGAATCTCTTGAACGGGGCGCGATGTCCAGAAGAAATTAAGGATGAAGTACATCGTCAGTATCCGGCACTGTTGCTTTCTATCTCTGAAATTCAGCAATTGATTTCTGATTTGTACCGGAAAGGACTTTTGACCAGTGGACGACCCGGCCAGGGAGTCACGCTGATCAAACAGCGTCGGGAAGAACATAAAAAGAAATTAACGACTACACTGAAGAATGTACTCTATCTCAGACTCCCGGGCTGGGATCCGGAAACAACTCTGCAGAGATTATATCCATACGTTAAATGGATGTGGCAACCCTGGGCGACACTGATGTTTGCTCTACTGATTGTCTCATCCTGGGTTTTGATCGGGGTGCAGTTTGACGCCTTTCGCAGTCGGCTCCCGGAATTTCAGCAGTTCTTTGGCTGGCCTAACCTGATCTATATGTGGTTTGTGCTGGGCGCTGCCAAGGTCGTCCACGAATTCGGTCACGGATTATCTTGTAAGCATTATGGTGGTGAATGTCACGGTATGGGGATCATGTTCCTTGTGTTCAGCCCCTGTCTTTACTGCGACGTTTCTGATTCCTGGATGCTCAGGAATAAATGGCAGCGGATTATTATCGGCGGCGCCGGGATGTATATTGAGGTGATTATGTCTGCCATTGCAGTCTGGGTCTGGTGGTTTACCAAACCTGGTCTGCTGAACCATCTGGCTTTGAACCTGTTCTTCGTTTCTACAGTGACGACGGTGATCTTCAATGCCAACCCGCTGATGCGATTTGACGGTTACTATATGATGAGCGATTTGCTGGAGATTCCCAATCTCCGTCAGAAAGCTGATAAACATCTGCGTGATACTTTTGCGTGGTATTGTCTGGGGATTGAGTCTCAACGCGATCCCTTTATGCCGGAAACAGGTAAATTCTGGTTTATCTTCTATGCGATTTCTGCTGCACTCTATCGCTGGTTCATTATGTTTGGGATTACATTGTTCCTGTATACCGTACTGAAACCATACGACCTGCAGAGTATCGGGATCACACTGGCCGTGATATCGATCGCCTCATTTTTTGGCGGAATTGTCTTTAACATTTACAAAATTATTGCTGCTCCGAGGACCGAACCCATGAATTACTTCAAAGTCTCAGCGACGCTGACAGTCACCGCCGCCGTGATTCTTGGAATTCTTCTGATTCCCGTTCCCATGCATTTTGAGGCTCCCTTTATTGTTGAAGGTTATGGCGTAAAGCACGTTTATACCACAGGTAGCGGGCGCCTCGAAAAAGTCTATGTCGAACCGGGGCAGCACGTTATAAAAGGTCAGAAACTTGCGAATATTGTGAATATTGAAAAGCAGGATGAACTGCGTCAGTTAAGCACAGATCGTGATATCCAGATTGATGAGATTGCCAAATATCGGGCATTGGATGATCTGGCAGGTCTCAAAGTTTCAGAAGAAAAACTCTCGAATATTCAGGAACGCATTGAGGAACTGAAAGAACAACTCAAGAATCTGGAAGTCGTGGCTCCGATCAGTGGAATCGTAGTGGCTCCTGCAAGTCAACCGGAACCAAAACTGTCGGACTCCAAAAAACAGCTTTCGCGCTGGTTCGGGACACCACTCGATGCCAAAAATGAAAATTGTTACCTGGAAGAACGAACTCACATGTTGAGTATTGCACCCGAATCGCGTTATCAGGCGGTGCTGTTTATCGATCAAGAGTATCGTAACGACTTTAATGAAGGACAGACGGTCGAGTTGAAGTTGGAGCACCTTCCCGACAAGACTTACGGATCAAAAATAGAACGGGTAGCACATGGGCATCTGGATTATGTCCCCCCCACTTTATCTAATAAAATGGGAGGAGAGTTACCAACTGTCACCGACAAAGATGGTCGGGAAAAACTGACCAGTACGGCATATCAGGCAATTGTTCCGTTAGATGAAGACGTAGTCCTGTTCCGAGCAAATATGCGGGGGAAGGCACGGTTTCTGGTCAGTAAGTTAACGACAGGGCAATGGATCTGGCGCTACTTCCGAAAAACATTTCATTTCCGACTCTGAGATTAAGATAGCAGCTATCTTTGAAAAAGTTGAAATCCAGAATCGGAAATCTCTATGAGTAATGTCATTACTGAAGCTGTCAAGTTGTTGCAGGCTAACCAGGCAATCAAGGCTGAGGCCCTGATGAGGCCTTACTATCCAGCCAACGTCAATAATTCTCAGTTTCTCCATTTCTATGCTCTGGCGAATGCTCATACTGGCGAACTCTCACTGGGAATCGATCTTTTGAGAAAAGCGATATCCCTCAATCCGAATATCGCTGAATATCATCATAATATTGCTGCAATTTATCGGCAGACAGGAGATTTTAACCTTTCGGAAGAACATTATTTGACCGCTCTGAGATTAAAGCCCGATTATGCTGAAGCTTACTTTAATTATTCAGCGACCAGAAAATTTAATGCCGATGAACCGATTTTAGCTGAACTGGAACAACAGTCGGCCAGGACTGATTTATCTGATGAGGATCGCTGTTTTCTGGGGTTTGCTGCTGGCAAAATCTTTAATGATATTAAAGAGTACGACAAAGCGTTCTCATCCTATGAGATGGGCAATCGCTTTAAAAATGCATCATTCGATATAAATCGCTTTCGAAATGATGTTGACCGGCTCATTTCCATTTTTACAGCCGAACGGATCAGGGAACTGGCTACTCTGGGACATCAGAGCAGCGTTCCTGTATTTATTGTTGGTATGCCCCGTACCGGAACCACCCTGGTTGAACAAATCCTGTCAAGTCATCCCGAAATCCATGGGGCTGGTGAACTACCCGATATTTCCAGTATTTCCGGAACGCTGCAGCAGCATACATCACCAAAGACAGAATATCCGGAATGTATTACCTGCTTGCCGCAAAAAGTTTATGCCGGTTTTGCTGATGCGTATTTGCGGCGCCTGCGAACTTTCGATCAGTCCGCTGCCCGCATTATTGATAAGATGCCGGGAAATTTCATTCACCTTGGTCTGTTGGCAATCATGTTTCCACAGGCGAAAGTGATCCACTGTCGCAGGCATCCGCTTGATACATGCCTCTCCTGTTACTTTCAACGCTTCCGTCGTGGTCATGAATATTCGTTTGATCTATCTCATCTGGGACTCTACTTTCGTGAGTATGAACGGCTGATGCAGCACTGGCTGGAAGTATTACCGGTCACTCCTTTTGATCTTCATTATGCTGATCTGGTGAATGATCAGGAAGATGTCTCCCGTAAACTTGTTGACTGGACGGGTATGCCCTGGGATGATCAATGCCTGTCGTTTCATGACAATACCCGCCCGGTTACAACAGCAAGTAACTGGCAGGTCCGCAGACCGATGAATAAATCTGGCCTGGATCGCTGGAAAAATTATGATCAGTATCTTAACCCGTTGCGAGAAGCTCTGGTGGGGACAGGTCAAAGTCTGAATTGAGTCGACCAGATCCGCGCTTACTGAACCACAGGTACAAGTCCCGTCTTATTTTGAGTGGAAGACCACCAGAGTTGCCAGAGCCGTTGATTGTACCCAAAATTCTGTTGAGTGATTTCCTGCAAAGCAGACAGTACAGCCTCGTTCTGATGGTTATGTTTAACTGAGATCGTACGCATTGGAACTCTGGTTTGCTGTGAAGGCAGTACAATTACACCATTGGGATACCGGCCTGCCAGCAGTCCCGCTTCAATATCAGGAGGTAGAACCACTCCAGTATTTCCAAACGTTCCGTTCGTGCCGAAACTGTATGTCGTTGTTTTATCGGGAACTCTGACCCGATAGGTATGTGTTGTGATCAGAGCAGCGATCAGTTCTGGAACGACAGATTCATCTCCAATGACTTTCAGTCCCTCTCCCGCCCGCTGGACAATCATGTTTGATCTGTTCTTCAATGCTTCTATGAGATAGACGATCGCCTGTGATACATCGCGTTTGGAAAGTGCCTGCAGAGCAGACTCTCGAATTGCCTGCAACGGGTC
>JAGQQP010000111.1 GCA_020426085.1 Planctomycetaceae bacterium
CTATTACTGGCCGACCGCGCGTAGCTTTACCGGACAGCCTCTGGCGGAATTTCACACCATCAGTTCCCCTCCCCTGCTGGAATCGGCTATCGAAAATCTGGCAGCGCACGGTGCCCGCATGGCGCGACCGGGCGAATTCACGTTGCGTGCGTTTCTGGCAGGACGCGTCGATCTGGTCCAGGCAGAAGCTGTGCTCGGAGTGATTGATGCGTACGATCATGAGGAATTGAACCTGGCACTCAGTCAGCTGGCAGGAGGGGTCTCTACCAGAATCGGCGCTGCCCGGGTCGAACTGCTGGAATTACTGTCTGAACTGGAAGCAGGTCTTGATTTTGTGGAAGAAGATATTGAATTTATTGATCGCGAAACGCTGGTCAATCGACTGCAGAAGATCCGTGAATTCTGCGAACAGCTGTATCTTGATTCCGCGGAACGCATGGAATCAACGGGCAGCCTGTCACTGGTTCTGGCAGGTCTGCCTAATGCTGGCAAGAGCACTTTGTATAATGCGCTGGTCGGAGACAACCAGGCAGCTCTGGTGTCCGATATCGAAGGCACCACCCGTGATTATCTGGTGACCTCTCTCAACTGGAACGGACAGCCGATTCAACTGATCGATACCGCGGGGCTGGAAGCGGGCGTGCATGAAATTTCCGTCTCTGCCCAGCAGTTCCGCCAGCAGCAGATGACCCAGGCCGATCTGGTCGTCTGGTGTACTGCAGCAGACCTGCGTCCCGAACTGCGCAGCATTGATCAGTCACAGCGTGAGCAGCTTGCGGAATCACAGAATATGATCACCGTACTGACGAAAAGTGATCTCTCCTCTGCTCCGAATGAAGAACGTACATACGATGTGGAATTAAGTGTCACTGCAGAAACGGGACTGGATGATCTCAAGCAAGCGGTTCTCTCCCGATTGAGTGAAACTCGTCGTGGCAGTCGCCAGTTGATCGGATCAACGGCCTCTCGTTGTCGCGACAGTCTGCGTCAGGCAGGACTCTCATTGCAGGCGGCGGAAGAAGCAGCTCAGTTACAGGTAGGCGAAGAACTGGTGGCGATAGAGATTCGTGAGGCGCTGCAGCATCTGGGGCAGATCGTCGGGCAGGTTTATACAGACGATATCCTGGATCGCATCTTCAGCAAATTCTGTATCGGCAAATAATCATTCGCTTTCCGGAGTATGCTGGTGCACCCATTCGGGGACGGTCTTCAGATCGATTCCCAGTTGTGGCACAAAATAGAACCACATGAATGCGGTCAACAGGAAGACTCCGATCAGATTGAGGATGATGCCGTATTTGAGCATGTCTGACATTTTGATTTTACCCGAAGCAAACACAATCGCGTTGGGAGGCGTGGCAATCGGCATGGTAAACGCACAGCTGGCTGAGATTGCAGCAGGAATCATGATCAGCCGGGGATCAATGCCGAGACTGACTGCCGTCGCGGCCAAAATTGGCAGTACGGTATTCACGGTGGCAATATTGGATGTGAATTCTGTCAGAAAGGTCAGCATCAGGCAGGCGGCAAAAATGAGTGCCCAGGGAGACCAGCCGGTAATGAATTGTGAAAAAACCTGTCCGATCCAGTCGGAAAGTTCCGTTGAGCGAAACGCACCGGCGATTGCAAATCCGCCGCCAATCAACAGCAGCACTCCCCAGGGAAGTCGCTCTGCTGTTTCCCAGTCCATCAGGTATTCCGTTTCGCCCTGCTCTGACTTCTGAGCCGGGATCGCAAACATGAGCAGTGCCATACCCATTGCGACCGTGGAGTCGTGTACCCACGCTGATGCGGAGTCGGCTGCAATCCCCCATTTGGTCAGAAAATAAATCGGCAGTGATTCCCAACCAGGCAGCAGGACAAAATCTTCTCCAAAAGTGAGTGGTTTCCGCGTGATCCATAACAGGGCGGTGATTGCAAAAACCAGCAACATCAGAATTTCTGGTCGAGTGGGCTCCCCCAGTTTCCGGACATGTTCATTAATGATCGCTCTGGATGACTCTTTTGAATTCGCCAGCCTGGGCATCCCCCAGCAGAGTACCATCCAGGTCAACAGGAGAAAGGTGATACCGAACGGGACGACCATGACCATCCACTCCCCTGCCGACATTTGAGGTCCGTCAGGAAATTGCGATGTCCAGATGGCCTGAAACGCGATATTCGTCGGCGTGCCGATCAAAGTCGTTACCCCTCCAATACTGGCGGAATAGGCAATGCCCAGCAGCAGCGCAACTGAGAAGTGGCGAATGGCTTTTGCAGAATCTTCCTGGGATTCAAACATGGCTAGCTCGGAGATCGAACCGATAATTGCCATGCCGATCGGCAGCATCAACAGGGTCGATGCAGTATTGCTGATCCACATCGAAAGAAAACCGGTTGCGAACAGAAATCCGAGCACGACCCGCCGCGGACTGCTGCCAATAACGCGAATCGTATTCAACGCGATGCGCCGGTGCACGCCCCATTTTTCAATCCCCAGCGCAATGATGAACCCCCCCATATACAGGAAGATATTCTCATTAATATAAGCCTGGCTGACGGCTTTGGGATTCTGAATTCCAAAAATGGGAAAGGCAACCAGGGGGATCAGACTGGTGGCTGCGATGGGAATCGCCTGCGTCATCCACAGAATCGCCATCAGTGCAGTCACCGCTGCGAGACGTTGAGCCGAGGAGCTCAAATCGGCAGGCGCAGGCAGATTCAGAATGATCACAAAGGCAATCAGACTGAATAGCTTTCCATAGAAGGGAATGCGGCTTTCTACCGAATGTGATGAGTCGCCAATCACGAATAGAGTTATCCCGTATTATCTCAATACATGATTCGTAGAGAGCTGAGTCAGAAATCAGGATCCAGAGGGAATCGAAGGACTATTCGTCTTCCGATACCGGATGGATAAACTGATGACCTTTGGGGCGAACCGTCAGCACAGGACAGGATGCCTTACGAACGACTTTCTCGGCGACACTGCCCAGTAACAGATGCGCCGTAAAAGATCGGCCATGTGTGCCGACCACAATCAGATCGATCTCTTCCCGTTTAGCATATTTCAGAATATCCACAAATGGATTTCCGTGTGCCCAGTGGGTGGAAATCTCCAGCCCTGCTTTATCTTCATCCAGAATCCAGTTGTCTAACCGGGTTTTCGCGAAGTTTTCAAAGTCTTCCTTGGGAGGCAAAGCATAGCTCTCAAACATGGGCATATAAACCACAGGGTCTTCAATGACATGTAGCAGATGCAACTGGGCACCGAACTTTTTAGCCAGTTCGACTGCGTACTGAGTCGCTGCCTGGGAGGTTTCACTGAAGTCTGTAGGTATCAGGATTTTCTTAATATCGATCATGAGCGTGTCCCTTGTTTTTACCGAGCTGGCAATCTTTGCATGCTATGCGAGAAGAGTTCATTATAAGAGGTGTTTGTCTGGAAACAATAGTCGGAGAAACCGCAATCGGGGATTCAGGCAAGTGTTTCTTTAATTTGTAAAGAAATCGGAGTCCTCGTTTGTGAATCCGCCGGATTCTCCTTATGATAAAAGTGTCTCTGCCCGACAGATGCAGGGGAAATGTTATGAAAAATGGAACAACAAGAGCATTATAAACGTTCAGATTGTGGAGTCAGACAATGGAAAAATGGCCGATTGGTGTATTCGCTTCGGTTGATGCCGGATTAGGAGTGCATTTTGATGTGGTGCAGGAGTTGGGAATTCCCACGATTCAGATTCATGCACCACACAAACAGACGCGAACTCCCGAAGTGGCAAAGGAATTCCTGGAACGCTGCAATGCTGCCGGGATTACCCTGACTTGTGTTTTTGGCGGATTTGATGGCGAAAGCTATGCTGATATCCCTACCACAAAAAAGACCGTTGGTCTCGTTCCCGCGGAAACACGGGCGGCCCGTGTTGAAGAAATGAAAGAGATCTCTGACTTTGCGAAATTACTCGGCTGCGATACGGTCGCGCTGCATATCGGCTTTGTCCCGGAAGATTGTGATTCAGCCGACTACAAAGAGCTGGTGTCAGTCACACAGGGGCTGCTGGATCATGTTAAAGTGAATGGACAGAACCTGAATCTGGAAACGGGACAGGAATCTGCAGACCACCTGCTCGACTTTATCAGTGACGTCGGTCGTGATAATCTGAAGATCAACTTCGATCCCGCTAATATGATTCTGTACGGAACGGGAGATCCCATCGCCGCTCTGAAACGCGTGGGGCATCTGGTGGGCAGTGTCCACTGTAAAGACGCCACCTGGGCTGCAGAGGGGAAACGGGGGATCGACTGGGGCGCGGAAGTTCCACTCGGTGATGGTGATGTCGGCATGGGAACATATCTGCGGACATTGGATGACATTGGTTACACTGGTCCTCTGACGATCGAACGGGAAATTCCCGAGGATCGCGAACAGCAGAAAGCGGATATAGGTAAAGCTGTTTCTCTGTTAACCGAGCTGAAAACGCAAATTGGCTAAAAAGAAAAGCCCTGCTCTTCGGAACTGGCAACGTGAATGCTGCGGAGACCGTCAGTGAAAAATCTGATTGAAGACGTGACCTGTGCCGGATGTTATTGCGCATGCGACGACATTCGAATCAAGACAGACGGTCAGCAGATTCTGGAAGTTCAACCCCCCTGCGCGCAGGGGCAGGACTGGTTTGAACGTGCAGCGACCACAGACCAACTGTCTCCACAGGTTCAGGGAAGACCGGTTTCACAGCATGAAGCCATTAAACGGGCTGTCGAACTGATTCAGCAGGCACAGGCACCACTTGTGACCGGTTTATCTCAGACTTCGACCGATGCCCAGCGTGCTGCGGTCGCTTTGGCAGATCGAATCGGAGCGACCATTGACACTGGTGCAGCCGCGGTAACGAGAGCCCTGCAACAGGCAGGCGAGGCGACCTGTACGCTCGGCGAAGTCCGCAGTCGTGCCGACCTGATTATTTACTGGGGAGCTGCCGATCTTCTGAATAATACAAAGCATCGACAGAGTCTGGTTTCGAATTCTCCGGAAGTCGCTCGTAAAATCATCGCGATGGGGGGAGAGTGTTCACAGAAGTCTGATTTTGCCGATGAGTGTATTCAGGTCGAATCGCAACGGGAACTTGAAGTGATCTGGCAGCTTCGTGCTCTGCTGAAAGGCGTAGACCTGACGGGAAAGGAACCGGTGGGGATTGCCGAATCGGAACTGCAGTTGCTGGTTTCACAACTGAAGCAATGTAAGTACATCGTTTTTATTACCGGCCCGGAATTCAAACAGGGCCCCTTGGCGCATCGCAAGCTGGAAGCGCTTTCATTGCTGATTAAAGAAATTCAGAGTGAGCGTCGTTGTCATTCGATCACAGTCCCTGCTTTCGGTGAAACCAAAGGGGCAGAGCATGTACTGGCCTGGCAGACCGGGTATGCAGCTGCGGTCAATTTTGCTTCCGGTTTCCCACGCTACTCTCCAGGCGAGTATCACGCCAGCCGATTACTGGAACAGTCTGAAGTCGATCTCTGTATTCTGACGGGGGGCAAACCTCTGGCAGGATTATCGGTAAAGGCCATCGAAAGTCTGAGGAGAAATCCTTCCATCCAGATTGGTCCTGCGTTGATTTCTGAGTTTCAACCTGATGTGTTCCTGCCAACAGGCATAGCGGGAATTCATTTTCCGGGTTCAATGTATCGATACGACGGGACTCCACTCCCTTTGCGTGGCTTTCTGCCCACTGTTCAGAATAGTGAAGCTGATGTACTGAAACAGATCAACAAATCTCTATAAGTTCTTTGTCTCACTCAAATGAGGCAGAATCCCCTCCTCTGTATCTTGCCCGAACGAAATTTTCGGAGTAACTGGCACATCCCGAATTAGAATTTCCCGTTGCATCGCTCTCCTCTCCTCTATTTAACTGTTTTTCAAACTAGATTTATATAGAAAGTACTCACTGTTGAAAGTGAGTAAGCGTTCTAGTGAAATCAGCAGTAACAAATCGGAGAATTGTTTCGCTCCGGTTTCTACATCAGGTTGTGTAAATGACGACAGACTTAAAAGAACAAACAGTCCCAGAGAATGAATCCGAGATCAGCTCTCAGGAAACCGTATCGATCCGCGTTGAAGATCTGATCGTGGGACGCAGGATTACCCACCCCATTCATGACAGTAATGGCCTGTTACTGCTGGCCTCAGGTTCGGTGATTAATTCACGCTTCAAGCAGTTATTGCGCGATCGCAAAATGCCGCAGGTCGAAGTCCACAGCGACGATGCTTCTTCGATCAGTCTGCACAGCCTGGCTTCAGATCCGATGCTGGAAGCAGCAACCCAGGGTATTTTCACAACCGAACTGACCGAGAAACTGGATCGGCTGATCGAATCGGGATCCATGTTCGTGGCCAATACCGGCCCGGCAGTCCGCGACTCGATGGTTATGCATGGCTGCAAAGCCTACGATCCTGAGGAGCGGGACAGACTCTTTGAGCAACAGCAGATTTACGGGGATACTCTGGATAGCATGATGCGGGGAGCCCTGACGGGAAAGGTGCCCAGTGGTCAGGAAATCACAGGGATCGCTGCCAGTTATCTCACGCAGTTGACTGCAGATGCTGATTGCGTCATCTCCGCTGCGACCGAAGCAGGTAAAGACGAAACTCTGTCACAACATTGTTTGCAGATGTCATTACTGGGAATGGCGATTGGTACCGAATTAAATTTAGATGAGAACAATGTTCGAAATATCGGTCTGTGTGGACTGGTACACGACTGGGGAATGATTCGAGTACAGAATAAAATCGGAAAAAATTGTAGACACTTGAACGCGCTGGAACGAATCGAAATGCAGAAGCATCCGATTTTCTCCCTGGAAATGCTGGAAAATGTGGCGGGTATTCCCAGTGTTGTGCCTGTGGTCTGCTATCAGGTGCACGAACAACCCAATGGACTGGGGTATCCTCGTCAGCGAACCCATAATATGATTCACATGTTTGCCCGCATTCTGAATGTTGCTCATTGCTACATATCATTGACAAGTGCGCGAGAAGATCGGCCTGCACTGATGCCTTATGCAGCGATGGAATACCTGTTACGTTTGACAAATGATAAAACAATCGATCAGGCACCCATGCGGGCACTGTTGAATCTTCTCTCACTGTTTCCCATTGGCAGTTGTGTGATTTTGAATGACGGAAGTGCCGCACGTGTCATCCGTCGCAATAAAGATCATTACACCAGTCCCATCGTCCAGGTCCTTCAGACGCCGGATGGAGTCAAAGTCGATCCTCTGGATCCGGAAGCGATCATCGATCTGCATGAGAGTGAACTGGAAATTGATCAGGCCCTGCCCACACCTGGAAAAGAAGAGATTGATTTGACTTCAGATCTGTTCGATGGTCAGATTTAAGCTGTTCTGATCGTTATAACTCACAGATCCAGTACAGCTTAACCAGTGAATTCACCGTTATTTGCAGCAGATCTGACCTGGAATCAGGAAAACTCGCGAAACCTGATGAGGAAGTGGTGGTTTTGCTTGAAACTCAAAGGGGAATGGCTTATATTTCCATCTCGCTTCCATTAAGCAATGATTGCATATGGGGTTAACGCCTTCTTATCTCTCTTGCGGAAACGAAGGGCATGTAGCTCAGTTGGTAGAGCACAGGACTGAAAATCCTGGTGTCGGCGGTTCGATCCCGCCCGTGCCCACTTTTAAGTCATAAAACCAGTTCGGGCGGGAATGTCAGTTGATATTCCCGCCCGATTGCATTTCTGGGCTTCAATCAATATTACTGTGACCAATCGGCCAGGCGAGAAGTAAGACAATGTCTTCAGGAGGGAATCCACTCTTTTCTGTCCCCTCCACCAATGGTTGCCCTTGTTCAGGGCAAGAAATCCGGAATCTCGTCACCATAATCCGGATCATCCGGGGTGATTTCAATAAAGTGGGTTCGTCTGGTAAGTGACGCGGACCGGACCCGATTTCGACCAGGAGTGGGAATCAGCTTGTAGTCGATGACATTTCCCGTCTCATCGGTATCGGCGTTTGCATAGCCGTAATGGTAGCAGTGACGTTTCCAGCGGTTTAATTCCTGACTGGATAGTGTCGAATGGATCGCCTGAATGATAATCACGGCGATAAATGCAACGGTGGTGACTTTCATAAGATTTTACCCCTATTGCGTGCCCGCTTGACACAAAGTAACAACTTCATCGCAATCAATCCAGAGGAATTTTGGGAGGGAGGGATTTTCTTTGTTTGATGCTATTCCTCTGACCAGTCTGGCCCCTTTAGCAAAAACCTTTGAGGTAACAGAATTCTTTACCGGAAAACCCGGGACTCAAACAGCCTGTTGACAGCGGGATTTGGTTCAATAGGCTGTAGGTAGACACTTTTCTGGTTGATTCTGCAGTTCGCAGGCTCTTGTTTGAAACTGTTTCAAAGCGGAGAATCCGGTGGCTTATATCGCAGACCTTTCTCACATCACAATTGATCCAGCCGCGATTGAACTGATGCCAAAGTCCATGGCGCGCGAGTTAACAGTCTTAGCTGTATCAATGAATGATAAAACTCTGCATGTGATACTTCCGACTGACGCAGATCAGCCGTTGGCAAGTGGCAAGCTGGAATTTATTTTGAATCGGAAAATCGAGATCGACACTACTGACAGAAAGCAACTGGAAGCTGCTATCGAAGATTATTATCCTCGCGAACTGGATGATCCGCCCCTGCCCGACTCACTGCCTGAACTGGATTTAAAAGGAGAGTTTCGGTTTCTGGATTTAACAGGAGAAATCAGTTGTTTGACTTCGTCGAGTGTCTCATTCAGCGTAGGCAGAAAATCTGACAGTTTCGAGCAGGAGAATGGGGAACGCATTGTTCTGGGCAATGGCCGTGTCTTTCATGAATTTGGCTGGCTGGACGCGCATTATCCCTGTCAACAGTTTCATAAACTGATGATTCGCTGTGTATTGCCTGATGATTACATTCAGTTTGATTCTATTTGTGATCTGGTTACCTGTGTCAAAACTGCGTTACAATTACCGGATCATGTTCCCTGGTCAATCTCTGCGTATTCCAGTAGCAATTCGCTGTCGATGGTGCACCCTCAGAATACTTTTATCTGTGATACGAAATGGCTTCCTCCGGAATCTGATTAACGGAAGAAAAACAGACGGCGGAAACGCGAGTGTGACAACAGCCGTGCCTGGGGCTCTGATTGACAGCTTCACGCGGTCTGGTACTATCGAGTGTAATTCATGTCTCATCAGCTAATTCTATCAGTAGTGCCCTGCCCTGCTTTGTGAATTCAATAAACTCAGAAAGGTTTGTCATGGTAAGCACCGCCGAAATCAGCATGTATCCATTTCAGGAACATTATAAGGAACTGATCAAAGCCTTCATTGCCAAGTTGAGTTACTTTCCCGATCTGCAGGTGACGCCGGGACCAACTTCGACGGTCGTCATCGGTGAATACGAGCAACTGATGACGTGTCTGACGGAAATGTTTCGCTGGAGCCACGAGGAGCATGGCAAAGCAGTCTTCGTAGTCAAAATCATGCCCGGTTACGAACCGTCCTGATTCGTGAGGTGCAGTCGATGCGAGTCTTAGTTCTGATACTGTTGTCACTTCTGATCGGTTGTTATTCAGACCGACCACCGTTGGAGCCATCCGGTGACAAACTGCCGGCTGATGCAGCGGCTGCTTTGAACGAAGCACCTGAGTGGGAACTCTTCTCGCTCGATCCCTGTATCGAAGAAGATCCGGATGACGCCAGCAGATTTCATGGCTGGAAAATTCTCGGTTCCACACAGATCACCGATGCAACGACCAGACAGAAACTCATGCAGTCTCTGGAAGAGAGCGTTGCTGCCAATCCCGGGATCGTTGCCGCCTGTTTCTCACCACGTCATGGGATTCGGGTGACTTATCAAGGCCAGCAACATGATTTCGTGATCTGCTTT